>NZ_LZKH01000048.1:0-8256 GCF_001672745.1 Mycobacterium sp. E1386 | reverse complement strand
GGGCCGCCAACTGCATCAACGCTTTCCGGCCTTCGCCCACGCCTTCGACGAGGCCGCGGCGGCGATCGACACCCACCTGCGGTTGCCGGTGCGCGAGGTGATGTGGGGCACCGACGCCGAGCTGCTGCAGGGCACCCAGTTCGCGCAGCCGGCACTGTTCGTCTTCGAGATCGCCCTGGCCGCGTTGTGGCGGTCCTGGGGCGTGATACCCGAAGTGGTGCTGGGTCATTCGGTGGGGGAGATCGTCGCGGCCTGCGTGGCGGACGTGTTGTCGCTGGACGACGCGGCGCGCATCGTGGCGGTCCGCGGCGAATTGATGGCGGCGCTGCCGGCCGGCGGGGCGATGGTGGCGGTGAGCGCCGGCGAGGCCGAGGTCGCGCCGCTGCTGAACGACGGCGTGAGCATCGCGGCGGTCAACGGGCCCAATTCGGTGGTCCTGTCCGGTGAGCGGGCCGCGGTGGAAACCGTGGCCGACCGGCTGGCGGGCACCGGCCGGCGGACGCACCGGTTGGCGGTCTCGCACGCGTTTCACTCGGCGTCGATGGAGCCGATGCTCGAGGAGTTCGCGCATCGGGTGGCCGACATCGAGCCGCGACGGCCGCGAACCTGCCTGGTGTCCAACGTCTCCGGAGAGCCGGCCGGAACGGGGTACGGGTCCGCCGACTACTGGGTCGAGCACGTGCGCCGGCCGGTGCGTTTTCTCGACGGCGTGCGCACCGCCGAGGCCTTGGGGGCGACGGTGTTCGTCGAGGTGGGCCCGGGCGGTGGGTTGAGCGCGGCGGTCGACCAATCGCTGGCCACCGACCGGCCGACCTCGGTGGTCACCGTGCCCAAGGATGCTCCGGAGATCGAGTCGGTGCTCAGCGCGGCAGGCCGGCTCTTCACCGCCGGAGTGGGCGTGAGCTGGCCGGCCGTGTTCGACGGCTCGCATGCGCGCCGGGTCGACCTGCCCACGTATGGCTTTGCCCGGCAACGGTTCTGGCTCGGTGACGAGCATAATGCGTTGCCCGGCAAGGTAACCAGGTCGCCGGGGCTGGCCGAACAATTGCACGCCCTGGACCCCGCGCAGCAGCAGAGCCGGCTTGCCGAGCTGGTCTGCGAGCACACGGCCGCCGTGTCGGGTCATCCGGACGGCCGAGCCATCGACCGCGATCGTGCCTTCGCCGACCTCGGGTTCGACTCGCTGACCGGCGTCGAACTGCGCAACCGGCTGACCACGGCGACCGGGCTGGCGCTTTCGCGGACCCTGATCTTCGACTATCCCACCCCCGCGGCGCTGGCCGATCATCTGCGCCGGCAATTGTTCCGCGGCGAAGACGACGAATCGGACGAGGAAAAGGTGTGGTCGACGCTGCGCGGCATCCCGCTCGCCGAGCTTCGAAGAACGGGATTGCTCGACAAACTTCTGCTGCTCGCCGGGGGCCCGGAAAGCGTTGTCGCCGAACCGGTCATCGACATGATCGACTCGTTGAGCCCCGACGCCCTGATCGCGATGGCGCTGAATTCCGGCGACGACGAGGACGCCGAATGACGGAATCTCGATGCAATACAACACATGTCGAATACGCCGTTTTTTTGCCGGGCCACTCGGAACGGCCTAGACTTCGGGAATTGATGAAAGTCCCTTTTGAGCTGGGACGCAAGCAAGAGGGTTGGGCATGAGCGTCATCGCGGGCGTCTGCGGAGCGTTGCCGCCGCATCGTTACAGCCAGGCCGAAATCACCGACCAGATCGTCGAATTCCCCGCATTGAAGGAGCACGAAGAGGTCGTTCGGCGGTTGCACGCCGCCGCCAAGGTCAACAGCCGCCACTTGGTCCTGCCGCTGGAGCGGTACCCGTCGCTGACCGATTTCGGCGAGGCGAACGAGGTCTTCATCGAACGCGCCGTCGAACTCGGCTGCGAAGCGTTGCTGGGCGCGCTGGACGAGGCCGGCCTGCGGCCGCAGGACATCGACATGATCGCCACCACCACGGTCACCGGTGTTGCCGTGCCGTCACTCGACGCGAGGATCGCCGGCCGGCTCGGACTGCGCTCGGACGTGCGCCGGGTTCCGCTGTTCGGTCTGGGCTGCGCGGCCGGGGCGGCGGGCGTGGGCCAACTACACGACTACCTGCGCGGCGCGCCGGACGGCGTCGCGGTCCTGGTGTCGGTCGAGCTGTGCTCCCTCACCTTCCCCGCGGTCAAGCCGACCGTCTCCGGTCTGGTGGGAACCGCCATGTTCGGCGATGGGGCCGCCGCCGTGGTAGCCGTCGGCGACCGTCGCGCCGACCGCATGAGCCCCGGCGGGCCCGACATCGTCGACTCCCGCAGTCGGCTCTATCCCGAATCGCTGCACATCATGTCCTGGAACGTCAGCTCGACCGGGTTGCACCTGGTGATGTCGCCCGAGCTGACGAACCTCATCGACCGCCACCTGGCGGGCGACGTGAGCAGGTTCCTGGGCGCCCACGGGTTGACGACGGACGACGTCGGCGCCTGGGTGGCGCATCCCGGCGGACCCAAGGTCATCAACGCGATCGGCAACAGCCTCGGGCTGGCACCGGACGCCCTCGAGCTGACCTGGCGCTCGCTGGGCGAGATCGCGAACCTGTCGTCGGCCTCGGTGCTGCACATCCTGCGCGACACCATCGCCAAGCCGCCGCCCGGCGGCAGCCCCGGGCTGATGCTCGCGATGGGCCCGGGATTCAGCTCCGAGCTCGTGCTCTTGCGCTGGCGCTGAGCGCGCGCCTCACAGCTCAGTCCCCAACGACGACGACCCTCATGCGCACGTTCTCTCTGAGCCGAGTTGACTATCATTGCACTATGCAATAGTTGCAGTAGGAAGTAATATTGATGCTAATCAAGGTGAGGGAGTAACAGCTCCGGCAACCGGTACGACGCGTTGATCCCACCGTCGATGCCCGAGAGGGGTCGTTGTGCTGAAAGAACTTTCGGACATGCCCGCGGGTGTTCAAGCCTTGGAGGCGATCGGGACGGTGACAACCGACGACTACGAGCGGGTCTTTGCGCCGCTCATCGATCGAGCGCGAGAAGACGGACATCGGATGCGACTGCTTTACCAGTTCGGGCCGGACTTCGAGTGCATCACGCCGGGTGCGCTGTGGGCGGACGCTCGACTGGGGTCGGGCTACGTGCGGCTGCTCGATGGCTGCGCTGTCGTCAGCGACGTCGACTGGATCCGCGCACCGGCTCGCGGCATCGGCAGGTTTATGCCTTGCTCGATGCGGCTTTACTGCGACGGTGAGCGCGACGACGCGGTGGCCTGGCTGACCTCGCTCCCGGTCCGCGCCGACGTCTCGGCCCGCGACATGGCCAAGGCTTATATCGGTGGATCATTCGCCGCCGTCGCAAGCCTTGGAAGGCTCGTCATCGCCAAGCGCGGAAAGTAACCGCCACCGGACTGTCTGAAAAAGCGGTACACATCTGGCGGGCATGCTGGTACCGCGCGCGCTGGGTGGAAAGGAATGAAGTCGCGCGCTTACGGTCGGGTCTCCGACTATTCCAGCGCCTCCGAGAGGTTCAGCCAGCGGCTCTCCGTCGCGGCAACCTCGTCTTCGAGCGCACGCAACTCCTGGGTGAGCCGGGTGATGCCGACGTGGTCCGCCTGGTCGTGCTCGGCCAGTTCGTGGTGTTTGTCCGCGATCCGCCCGGCCAGCCGCGCGAGCTGGCGGTCGACGCCGGCCAGCTCCTTCTCCGCGGCCCGCCGCTCGGCTCCCGAAATCCCCGCCGGCCCAACCGGAGCGGCGGCGGCAGGCGGCTCGGCCTCCGCCTGGGCCGACCGGTGGGCGGCCAGCCGCAGGTACTCGTCGATGCCGCCGGGCAGGTGTCGCAACCGGCCGTCGAGAACGGCGTACTGCTGGTCGGTGATCCGCTCGAGCAGGTAGCGGTCGTGGGAGACGACGATCAGGGTGCCGGGCCAGGAGTCGAGCAGGTCTTCCATGGCGGTGAGCATGTCGGTGTCGACGTCGTTGGTCGGCTCGTCGAGGAGCAGCACGTTGGGCTCGGAGAGCAGCGTGAGCATCAGCTGCAGGCGCCGCCGCTGCCCGCCGGAGAGTTCGCCGATCCGGGCCGAGAGCTGTCCCCGGCCGAAGCCGAGCCGCTCCAGCAGTTGGGCGGGCGTCACCTCGCGGCCCTCGACCTCGTACCCGCCGGGGAGCCGGCCCAGCACGTCGGCGATGCGGTCGTCGGCGAGCCCGGCCAGGGCGTCGCCCTGCTGGTCGAGCTCGGCCAGCTGGACGGTTTTGCCGCGCTTGACGCGTCCGGTGTCCGGCAAGATGCTCCCGGCGATCAGCCCCAGCAGCGTCGACTTCCCGGCGCCGTTGGCGCCGACGATGCCGGTGCGTTCGCCCGGGGCGATCCGCCATTCGACGTCGCGCAGCACCGGGTGGCCGTCGAACGCGACCGACACGTCGAGCAGATCAATGACGTCCTTGCCGAGCCGAGCGGTCGCCAGCTTGGCCAGCTCGACGTTGTTCCGCAGCGGGGGCACGTCGGCGATCAGCTGGTTGGCCGCCTCGATGCGGAACTTGGGCTTCGAGGTGCGGGCCGGCGCGCCGCGCCGCAGCCAGGCCAGCTCCTTGCGCATCAGGTTCTGCCGCTTGGCTTCGGTGGCGGCCGCCATCCGGTCGCGCTCGACGCGCTGCAGCACGTAGGCCGCGTAACCGCCCTCGAACGGCTCCACGATCCCGTCGTGCACCTCCCACGTCGTGGTGGCGACCTCGTCCAGGAACCAGCGGTCGTGCGTGACCAGCAGCAGCCCGCCGGTATTGCGTGCCCAGCGTTGGCGTAGGTGTTCCGCGAGCCAGGCGATGCCCTCGATGTCCAGGTGGTTGGTGGGCTCGTCGAGCGCGATGACGTCCCACTCGCCGACCAGCAGCCTAGCCAGCTGGACGCGCCTGCGCTGGCCGCCGCTGAGCGTCGAGATCGCGGCGTCCCAGCCGATGTCGGAGACCAGGCCGCCGACCACGTCGCGCACCCGCGCGTCAAAGGCCCATTGGTGTTCGGCCGCATCGCCGACCAGCGTCCAGCCCACGGTGTGGTCCGGGTCCAGGGTGTCCGCCTGGCTCAGCGCGCCCACCCGCAAGCCGCTGCGGCGGGTGACGCGGCCGGAGTCGGGCTGCAGCTGGCCGGTCAGCAACCGCAGCAGGCTGGATTTGCCGTCCCCGTTGCGCCCGACGATGCCGATGCGGGCGCCGTCGTTCACGCCCAGCGTCACCGATTCGAATACCAGCTGGGTCGGGTATTCGAGGTGGATGGCCTCGGCTCCCAATAGGTGTGCCACCGGCCCGACCCTACTGCGGCTATTCGAGGGTCAGCAGCGCCCGGTCGACTTCGCTCTGGGTCTCCGCCGATGCCTTGCTGGCCACCGCGTCCAGGAAGCGGCTGGCGAGTTCGCGCAGTTTCAGGTTGGTTTCCTGGGATCGCCAGACCAGGATGTCGAACGCCCGCTCCGCGGAGATGCCATAGGCGGCCATGAGGACGCCCTTCGCCTGTTCGATTCGGGCCCGGGCGTCGGCGACCGCCGACAGCACGTTGTTGATGTCGGTCTGCAGCGAGTCGGTGACGTCGACGTAGAAGCCGGACGTCCCGAGCGGGGTGCCGTGGTCGTCGAGCATCCGGTCGCCCGCGACGACGACGCAGTGGGTGCGCCCGCCGGTGTCGATGATGCGGTGGCGGCTGCTGAACGGCTTGCCGTGCATTACGCGTTCCAGGACGGCGGCGACGCGCTCGCGGTCGTCTGGGTGCTTGTGCTTGAGCAGCAGCTCCGTGGTGGGCTGCACCTGTCCCGGCTTGTACCCGTGCATGCGGGCGACCGCCGCCGACCACTCCCAGCGGTGGCCGTCCAGGAAGAACCGGAACCGGCCGACACTCTGCGGCTCGCCGAGGCCCAGGACCAAGTCGACCGCGTTCAGGTCTTGCTCGTCGACGGCATCGGACATGAACGCCTCGCACGCCGAGTCGGCCGAACCGTGATGGGCGGGCTCCTCGTTGGGCCTGTCAACAGCCTCGTCTTCAAAGTTCACGGTCATCGCGCACTGCCCTTCAGATCCGTAACTATGTCCTCTGCATATCAATGCCCACTTTCGCGCGGGTCCATTCATGCATCAGGCTTTTCGATACGGCTCGGCATCAGCGTGTTTGAACTCGAGGCCCAGCCCGGGCCGGTCCCGGTCCGGCCGCAGCGCCCCACCCTCGGGCGGCAGGGCGCCGTCGAACAGCATGTGCTCGATGCGGTGGTGATCGTGGAAGTACTCCAGGTGCCGCAGATTCGGGATGGCGCTGGCCACGTGCGCGTGCAGGTTGGGGGCGCAGTGGCCGGAGACGTCGACGTTGCGGGCGGCGGCTACGGCGGCGGCGCGCAGCCAGTCGGTGATCCCGCCGCAGCGGGTGACGTCGATCTGCAGGCAGTCGATCGCGTCGGCGGCGAGCATCCGGTTGAAGTAGGCCAGGTCGTAGCCGTACTCGCCCGCGGTGACGTCCGGGGTGACCTGGTCGCGCACTTCCCGCAACCCGGCCAGGTCGTCGGAGGAGACGGGTTCCTCGAACCATGTGACGTCGTGGGCGGACATCGCGTGGGCCATCCGAATGGCCTGCTTGCGGCGGTAGGCGCCGTTGGCGTCCACATATAGCTCGACGTCCGGCCCGATCACCTTGCGCGAGAGCGCGATGCGGTCAAGGTCACGGCGCTCGTCGGAGCCCCACGACTCGCCGATCTTGATCTTGACTCGTGGGATCTTCCACTCCTGCACCCAGCGTTCGAGTTGGGCGCGGGTGGTGCGTTCGTCATAGGTGGTGAAGCCGCCGCTGCCGTAGATCGGAACCCGGTCGTGCGCCATGCCGAGCAGGCGGCATACCGGTAGGCCCACGAGTTTGCCCTTGAGGTCCCACAACGCGGTGTCGACCGCCGAGATCGCGCACGACACCAGCCCCGGGCGCCCGTTGTTGCGCATCGCCCGGACCATCGCCTGCCACCGCCCGGGGATGTCGAGGGCGCTGTGTCCGGTGATCGTGCCGGCGAGCGGCCCGTTGATCAGTGCGCCGCAGGCGCCGTCGGCGTAGGTGTAGCCGATCCCGCGCCGCCCACCCGCGCTGACCTCGGCCAGCACCATGGTGGTCGACGACCAGGGCAGGGTTCCGTCGGCTTCCGGTGCGTCGGTGGGGATTTCGTAGACCCGCGCGGTGACCTCGTCGATGGATGCGTCGACGCTCATCGCGTCCACCGGCGCGCGGCGAGCCACGCGCCCAGCCCCGCGGCGCCGAGTGCGCCCGTGCCGCTGACGACGGGGTGTTGCGACGCCCACAGTTGCGGGCTCAGCGCGTGGGACTTGTCGTCGAAGCCGCCGTGCGCGCCGTGGTCACTGCCAGGCTCTTCGTCCAGCGGATGCCACAGGTTGTGCGGCCGCCCCGGGCGCACATGCTGCTCGGTCTGCTGCGAGTCGTATCCGGTGCGGCCCAGGTAGCGGTCCAGCAGCGGTGCGACGAACTTCTGCGCCAGCAGCGTCACCATGGTGCTGTCGCCGACCCAATATTGTTTGCGCTCCGGATGATCGGCCGCATACACGACGCCGCGGGCGGCGACCTCCGGCTGATAGATCGGCGGCACGGGCTGGGGATGGCGCGGCAGCCGGGACAGCACCCAGGAGAACTGCGGGGTGTTGACCGCGGGCATCTGGGCCACGGTGATCCGCACCTTGGAGTGCTCGTGCAGCAGTTCGCAGCGCACCGATTCGGTGAAACCGTTGATGGCGTGCTTGGCACCGCAGTAGGCCGATTGCAGCGGGATGGATCGCTGGCTGAGCGCGGAGCCGACCTGCACGATGGTGCCGCGGTCGCGCGGCCGCATCTTGGCCAGCGCCGCCATGGTGCCGTGCACGTAGCCGAGGTAGGACACCTCCGTCACGCGCTTGAACTCCTCGGCGCTGATCTCGCTGAACGGCGCGAACACGGAGGTGAACGCGACGTTCACCCAGACGTCGATGGGGCCGAACGTCGCCTCGGTCTCGTCGGCGGCGGCGGCGACGGCCGCGTGGTCGGCGACGTCGGTGGGAATGCTGAGCGCCTTGCCGCCGCCGGATTCGACGTCGCGGGCCGCGCCGTCCAGCCCGGCGGAGCCGCGGGCGAGCAGGGCGACGTTCGCCCCGCGCTGCCCGAACAGTTGCGCGGTGGCCCGGCCGATGCCGGCGCTGGCTCCGGTGATCACCACTGTCTGTGTCATCGAGAATCTCCTTTCGATTCAGTCATGGTGGATCGCGTCG
>NZ_LZKH01000047.1:0-13558 GCF_001672745.1 Mycobacterium sp. E1386 | reverse complement strand
CGTTCGGCGGGGCCGGCGCGCGCATGTATCGCACCGGCGACCTGGTGCGCTGGGGCGCCGATGGCCAGCTGCAGTACATGGGCCGCGCCGACGAGCAGGTCAAGATCCGCGGCTACCGCATCGAACTCGGCGAGGTGCATGCGGCGCTGGCGGCGCTCGACGGCGTCAACGAGGCGGCGGTGATCGCCCGCGAGGACCGCCCCGGCGACAAGCGGCTGGTCGGCTACGTGACCGGAACCGCCGACCCGGCCGAGATCCGCAACCAGCTCGGGGAGCGGCTGCCGACCTACATGGTGCCCACCGCGGTCGTGGTGCTCGAGGCGCTGCCGCTGACCGTCAACGGCAAACTCGACACCCGCGCCCTACCGGCGCCCGAATACTCCGATGCCGATCACTACCGCGCGCCGAGCACGGCCGTCGAGGAGATCCTGGCCGGCATCTACGCCCAGGTCTTGGGTGTGGACCGCGTCGGGGTCGACGACTCGTTCTTCGACCTCGGCGGTGACAGCATCCTGTCCATGCAGGTCGTCGCCCGTGCCAGGGCGGCCGGTGTGGTGTGCCGCCCACGCGACATCTTCGTCGAGCAGACGGTGTCCCGGCTGGCCCGGGTGACCGTGCTGGCCACCGACGACGACGTCATCGACGAGGGCATCGGCGAAGTCATCGCCACCCCGATCATGCGCTGGCTGGAGAGCGTCGACGGTCCGGTCGAGCAGTTCAACCAGACCATGGTGGTGCAGGCCCCGGCCGGCGTGACCGAAACCGACGTGGTGCTGGTGCTACAGGCTTTGCTGGACCGGCATGCCATGTTGCGGCTGCGGGTCGACGACGACGGCGCGGGGGACTGGTCGCTGCGGGTGCCCGAGGTCGGCGTGGTGGATGCCGCCGGGTGTGTGCACACCGTGGAGACGTTGTCCGATGCGGCGCTGTCGGCGGCGGTCGCGCAGCTGAACCCGGCCAGCGGCGCGATGCTCCGCGCGGTGTGGGTGCCCTCGACGGGACAGCTGGCGTTGATCATTCACCACCTGGCCGTTGACGGCGTGTCGTGGCGAATCCTGTTGGAAGACTTGAACATTGCCTGGGCTCAGTACCACAGCGGCCAGCCGGTGGCGCTGCCGACCGGCGGGATGTCGTTCGCCCGGTGGTCGTCGCTGCTGGCGGAGCACGCCCGCCGGCCGGAGGTCGTCGAGCAGGCGGAAGCCTGGCGGCAGATCGCGTCGACGCCGGCGCCGTTGCCGGCGGTGCGGCCCGACATCGACACCTTCGTCAGCGCGGGCCAGCTCTCGGTCTCGCTCGACAGCGACACCACCCGGTTGTTGCTGGGCGAGGTGCCCGCGGCGTTCCACGCCGGCGTTCAGGACATCCTGTTGATCGCGTTCGGGCTGGCGTGGGCGCAGTTCGTCGGCACCGGCACGCCGATCGGCATCGACGTCGAGGGCCACGGCCGCCACGAGGAACTGGGCCCGCACGTCGACCTGTCCCGCACGGTGGGCTGGTTCACCACCAAGTACCCGGTCGCGCTGACGGTCGGCGGCCTGTCCTGGGGACAGGTCGTCGCGGGCGAGGCCGAGCTGGGGGCACTGGTCAAGGACGCCAAGGAACAGCTGCGCGCCCTGCCGGACACGCTGACCTACGGACTGCTGCGCTACCTGAACCCCGACGTCGACATGGACGGGTCGGACCCGGTGATCGGGTTCAACTACCTCGGGCGGCTGGGCGGCGCCGGCGACCTGTCCAGCGAGCTGTGGCGCCTCGACCAGGACAGCCTGGCGGCGGCCGGCGCGGCGACGGCGGTGCCGATGCCGTTGCCGCACACCGTCGAGCTCAACGCCGGCACCCTGGACACCGCGGCCGGTCCGCTGCTGCAGGCCAACTGGACCTGGGCGCGCTCGGCGCTCGACGAGGGCCAGGTCGGCCGGCTGAGCGAATTGTGGTTCGACGCCCTGAGCGGCATCTGCAGCCTCGTCCGCAGCGGCGGGGGCGGCCTGACTCCGTCGGACCTCGCCCCGGCGCGGCTGACGCAGCGGGACATCGACGAGCTGTGCCAGCGCTACCCGGTCGCCGACGTGCTGCCGTTGACGCCGCTGCAGCAGGGACTCCTCTTCCACACCGGCAGCGAGCACGGCAGCGACGACCTGTACGCCGTGCAGCTCGACATCAGCGTGAGCGGCGCCCTCGATCCGCACCGGCTGCGCGACGCCGTGCACACGATGGTCAAGCGGCATCCCAACGTGGTGGCGCACTTCGTCGAGGACTTCGGCGAGCCCGTGCAGGTCCTCTCGGCCGAGCCCGCGCTGTCGTGGCATTACGTCGAACTCGACGCCGAGGACGTCGAACCCGAGGAGCAGATCCAGCAGGTCTGCGCCGCCGAACGCGCTGCGGTGTGCGACCTGGCGGAGCGTCCGCCGTTCCGGGCCGCGCTGATCCGCACCGCCGACAACCGGCACCGGTTCGTGCTGACCAACCACCACATCGTCCTCGACGGCTGGTCGAAGCCGATCCTGCTGCAGGAGATCTTCGCCGCCTACTACGGCGTGCAGCTGCCCGCCCCGGTGCCCTACCGCAAGTTCGTCGCCTGGCTTGCCGCGCAGGACCGCGGCGCCGCGCAGGCGGCGTGGCGGCGGGTGCTGGCCGGCTTCGACACGCCGACCCTGGTGGGTCCGCCCGGCCGGGTCAGCCTCGGGCCGCGGGGCGTGTCCTCCTTCCAGGTGTCGGCGGAGACCACACGGGCGCTGGGCGAACTGGCCCGTTCGTGCCACACCACCGTGAGCACCGTGCTGCAGGCCGCGTGGGCGCAGCTGCTGATGTGGCTGACCGGTCAGCACGATGTGACCTTCGGCACTGCGGTTTCGGGGCGGCCGACCGACCTGGCCGGCGCCGACCAGATGGTCGGGCTGCTGATCAACACGGTGCCGGTGCGCGCGACGATCGGCGCCGAAACCACGATTGCCGACCTGCTCAACCAGCTACAAGGCGCCTACAACGACACGCTCGAGCACCAGCATCTGGCGCTCAACGAGATCCACCGTGTAACGGGACACGACCAATTATTCGACACCATGTTCGTGTACGAGAACTATCCGATCGACACCGCCGCGTTGTCGGCCGTCGACGAGCTGGCTATTAGCGGTTTTACAAATCGGGAATACAACCACTACCCGCTGTCGGTCCAGGCCGTTCCGGGTCACGAATTGGGTCTTCGCGTCGAATTCGATACAGAAGTCTTCGACCAGGGCAGAATCGAGAGGTTGGTTGAGCGGTTCAGGCGCGTGCTGGAAGCCATGACCGCAGATGTGGAGGAGCAATCATGACCGTCGGTGCAGGGCGGCGATTGTTGTCGATCGACTTGCTGGATGGCGGAGAGCACGACCGCCTCGACGAGTGGGGTAACCGGGCGGTGTTGACCGCGCCGGCGACGGGGGCTGTCTCGATTCCGGCGTTGTTCGACAAGCAGGTCGCGCGCGTACCGGCGGCTCCCGCGCTCACGTTCGAGGGCCGCACGCTCACGTATCAGGAGCTCGACGAGGCCGCGAACCGGCTGGCCCACCTGCTCGCCGACCATGGCGCGCGTCCGGGTGCGTGTGTGGCGCTGCTCCTGCCGCGGTCCGCCGAGGCGATCGTGTCGATCCTGGCGGTCCTCAAGACCGGCGCGGCCTACCTGCCGATCGACCCCGCGGTCCCGGCGGCGCGGATGGAGTTCATGCTCGGCGACGCGGCGCCGGTCGCCGCGGTCACGACGGCGGAGTTGCGGGCCCGGCTGGACGGGTTCGACTTGCTGGTCGTCGACGTCGACGATCCCGCGGTGGCCGAACAGCCCAGCTCGCGGCTGCAGGGGCCGGCACCCGAGGACATCGCGTACATGATCTACACCTCGGGCACGACCGGAACCCCCAAGGGCGTCGCGGTCACCCACCAGAACGTCACCCAGCTGCTGAAGTCGTTGCCCGCCGACCTGCCGCAGTCGGGAGTCTGGTCGCAGTGGCACTCGCTGGTTTTCGACGTGTCGGTGTGGGAGATCTGGGGCCCGCTGTTGCACGGCGGGCGCCTGGTGGTGGTGCCCGAGTCGGTGGCCGGCTCCCCGGACGAACTGCATTCGCTGCTGGTCGCGGAGAAGGTCACGGTGCTGTGCCAGACCCCGTCGGCGGTCGGCATGCTGTCGCCCGACGGGCTGGACAAGACCGCGTTGATCGTGGCGGGCGAGGCCTGCCCGGCCGAGGTCGTGGACCGGTGGGCGCCGGGCCGCGTGATGATCAATGCGTACGGGCCAACCGAAGGCACGGTGTACGCATCGATGAGCGCGCCGCTGAGCGCCGAGTCCGGGGCGCCGACGATCGGCTCGCCCGTGCCGGGCGCCGCGCTGTTCGTGCTCGACAAGTGGCTGCGTCCGGCGCCGGAGGGCGTCGTCGGCGAGCTCTACATCGCCGGCCGCGGTGTGGCCTCCGGCTACCTGCGCCGGTCGGGTCTGACGTCCTCACGGTTTGTGGCGTGCCCGTTCGGGGCGCCGGGGACGCGGATGTACCGCACCGGCGACCTGGTGCGCTGGGGCGTCGACGGCCAGCTGCAGTACCTCGGCCGCGCCGACGAACAGGTCAAGATCCGCGGCTACCGCATCGAGCTCGGCGAAATCCAGACCGCCCTCGCGGGGCTGGACGGCGTCGACCAGGCGGCGGTGATCGCCCGCGAGGACCGCCCCGGCGACAAGCGCCTGGTCGGTTACATCACCGGGACCGCAGACCCGGCCGAGATCCGCACCCAGCTCGGCGAGCGGCTGCCCAGCTACATGGTGCCCGCAGCCGTCGTGGTGCTGGACGCGCTGCCGCTGACGGTCAACGGCAAACTCGACAAGCGGGCCCTGCCGGCGCCCGAGTACCAGAAGACCAACGGCGAATACCGCGCGCCGACCACGGCCGTCGAAGAGACGCTGGCCGCCATCTACGCCCAGGTGCTCGGGCTGGAGCGGGTCGGCGTCGACGACTCGTTCTTCGACCTCGGCGGCGACAGCATCCTGTCGATGCAGGTGGTGGCGCGCGCCCGCGCGGCCGGCGTGGTGTGCCGCCCGCGTGACGTCTTCGTCGAGCAGACGGTGGCCCGGCTGGCCCGCGTGGCCGGCGTGGCCTCCGACGACGACGTCGTCGACGAGGGCATCGGCCCGGTGGTCGGCACCCCGATCATGCGCTGGCTGCAGCAGGTCGACGGCCCGACCGACCAGTTCAACCAGACCATGGTGGTGCAGGCCCCGGCCGGCGTCACCGGCGATGACGTGCGGGTGGTGCTGCAATCGCTGCTCGACCGGCACGCCACGCTGCGGATGCGCGTCGACGACGACGGCGCAGGCGGCTGGGCGATGCAGGTTCCCGAGGTCGGCGCGGTCGATGCCGGCGCCTGCATGGACACGGTCGACGCGCTGTCCGACGCGACGCTGGTGGCGGCGCGTTCGCAGCTGAACCCCGCCGCGGGGACCATGCTGCGCGCCGTCTGGGCGGAATCCACGGCCCAGTTGGCGTTGATCATTCACCACCTGGCCGTTGACGGCGTGTCGTGGCGAATCCTGTTGGAAGACTTGAACATTGCCTGGGCTCAGCACCACAGCGGCCAGCCGGTGGCACTGCCTACCGGCGGGACGTCGTTCGCCCGGTGGACCGCCATGCTGGAGGAGCACGCCCAGCGGCCCGAGGTGATCGAGCAGGCCGAGGCGTGGCGGCAGGTCGCGGCGACGCCCGCGCTGTTGCCGGCGGTGCGCCCCGACGTGGACACCTACGAGACGGCCAAGCAGCTCTCGGTGTCGCTGGATGTCGAGACCACCCGGCAGCTGCTGGGCGAGGTGCCCGCGGCGTTCCACGCCGGCGTGCAGGACATCCTGTTGATCGCGTTCGGGTTGGCCTGGGCGCGGTTCGTCGGCACCGGCGCCCCGATCGGCATCGACGTGGAGGGCCACGGCCGCCACGAGGAACTGGGCTCGCACGTCGACCTGTCCCGCACGGTGGGCTGGTTCACCACCAAGTACCCCATCGCGCTGACCGTCGGCGAATTGGACTGGGCGCAGGTGATGGCCGGCGACCCCGCGCTCGGGGTGCTGGTCAAGAAGGCCAAGGAGCAACTGCGTGCGCTCCCGGACCCGCTGACCTACGGGTTGCTGCGGTACATGAACACTGAGGTGGACCTGGACGGGTCGGACCCGGTGATCGGTTTCAACTACCTCGGACGACTGGGCGCGGCGGCGGATCTGCCCGGCGAGATGTGGCGGATCAGCCAGGACAGCCTGTCGTTCACCGGCGCCGCCAGCGCGGCGCTGCCCATGCCGTTGATGCACACCGTCGACCTCAACGCCGGGACCATGGACACCGAGGCAGGCCCGCACCTGCAGGCCAACTGGACGTGGGCGCCCTCGGCGCTGGACCACGAGCAGGTCAGCCGGTTGAGCCAGCTGTGGTTCGAGGCCCTGGCCGGCATCTGCGCGCACGTGCGCAGCGGCGGCGGCGGTCTGACCCCGTCGGACATCGCCCCCGCTCGCCTGACCCAGCAGCAGCTCGACGACCTGTGCCAGCAATACGCGGTCGCCGACGTCTTGCCGCTGACCCCGTTGCAGCAGGGGCTGCTCTTCCACGCCAGCTTCGCCCACGACCCGGGCGATGACGTCTACGCGGTGCAGCTCGGCATCACCGTCACCGGTGACCTCGACCCGCACCGGTTGCGCGAGGCCGTCCACACCGTCGTCAACCGGCACCCCAACCTGGCGGCCCGCTTCTGCCCACAGTTCGGCGAGCCGGTGCAGGTCCTGCCGGCCGACCCCGTGATGGCGTGGCGGTACATCCAGCTCGGCGCGGAAGACCTGGACCCCGAGGAGAAGATCGAGCAGCTCTGCGCCGCCGAGCGCGCCGCGGTCAGCGACCTCGCCAACCGGCCGGCCTTCCGGGCCGCGTTGATCCGCACCGCCGACAACCGGCACCGGTTCGTGCTCACCAACCACCACATCGTGATGGATGGCTGGTCGCTGCCGATCATGCTGCGCGAGATCCTCACCAGCTACTACGGGGAGCGGTTGCCCGCGCCCGCGTCCTACCGCAGCTACCTGACCTGGCTCGCGTCCCAGGACCGCACGGCCGCCCGCGCGGCGTGGGGCGAGGTTCTGGCCGGCTTCGACGTCCCGACCCTGGTCGGTCCGCCGGCCCGGTTGGGCCTCGGCCGGCGAGGCGTCGAGTCGTATCGGCTGCCCGCGGAGACCACGCGCGCGCTGGGCGAGCTGGCCCGCTCGTGCCACACCACGATCAACACCGTGCTGCAGAGCGCCTGGGCGCAGCTGCTGATGTGGCTGACCGGCCAGCACGACGTGGCCTTCGGCACCGCGGTCTCCGGTCGTCCGGCCGATCTGGCGGGCGCCGAGTCGATGGTCGGCTTGTTGATCAACACCGTGCCGGTGCGGGCCAACATCACCGCCGCGACCACCGTGTCCGAACTGTTGCAGCAGCTGCAGCGGGCCCACAACGACACGATCGAGCACGAGCACCTGGCGCTCAACGAGATCCACCGCGTCACCGGTCACGACCAGCTGTTCGACACGCTGTTCCTGTACGAGAACTACCCGATCGACACCAGCGTGCCGTTGGGCTTCCACGAGCTGGCGATCACCGACGTCACCAACCGCGAATACAACCACTACCCGCTGTCGGTCATGGCGCTTCCCGGCCGCGAACTGGGCCTGCGCGTCGAGTTCGACACCAGCGTGTTCGACACGGCCGCGATCGAATCGATGATCGAGCGGTTCCAGCGGGTGCTGGGGGCGATGACCGCAGACTCGAGCCAGCGGCTGTCGTCGATGGACGTGCTGGACGTCGGCGAGCGCGCCCGCCTCGACGAGTGGGGCAACCGGGCGGTGCTGACCGCGCCGGTGGGTGCGACCGCGTCCATCCCGGCGTTGTTCGCCAAGCAGGTGGCCCGTGTTCCGGAGGCCCCGGCGCTGACCTTCGAGGACCGCACGCTGACCTATCGGGAACTCGACGAGGCCGCGAACCGGCTGGCCCACCTGCTCGCCGAGCACGGCGCGCGCCCGGGCGAAAACGTGGCGCTGCTGTTCTCCCGGTCGGCCGAGGCGATCGTGTCGATCCTGGCGGTGCTGAAGACCGGAGCGGCTTACCTGCCGATCGACCCGGCCGTCCCGGCGTCGCGGATCGAGTTCGTGCTTGCCGACGCCACGCCGGTCGCCGTCGTCACGACGGCCGAATTGCGGTCACGGGTGGACGGCTCCGACCTGTTGGTCATCGATGTCAACGACGCGCCGGCCGACAGCCAGCCCGCCACGGCGTTGCCGGGGCCGTCAGCGGACGACATCGCGTACCTGATCTACACGTCCGGCACCACGGGTGTCCCGAAGGGCGTGGCGGTCACCCACCACAACGCCACCCAGCTGCTGGAGAAGCTGCACGCCGACCTGCCCGACCCGGGCGTGTGGGCGCAGTGGCACTCACTCGTCTTCGACGTGTCGGTGCACGAGATCTTCGGTGCGCTCCTGCACGGCGGCCGGCTGGTCGTGGTGCCTGAGGCCGTGGCCGGTTCGCCGAAGGACCTGCATGAGTTGCTGGTCGCGGAGAACGTCACCGTGCTCAGCCAGACCCCGTCGGCGGTGGGCATGCTTTCGCCCGAGGGCCTGGAATCGACCGCCCTCGTGGTGGCCGGCGAGGCCTGCCCGCCCGAGGTGGTGGACCGGTGGGCGCCGGGCCGGGTGATGATCAACGCCTACGGCCCGACCGAAGGCACGGTGTACGCGGCGATGAGCGCGCCGCTGAACGCCGACACGGGAGCGCCGATCGGTTCCCCGGTTCCGGGGGCGGCGCTGTTCGTTCTGGACAAGTGGCTGCGGCCGGCGCCCGAGGGCGTCGTCGGCGAGCTGTACATCGCCGGTCGCGGCGTGGCCTGCGGCTATGCGCGCCGCTCGGGTCTGACGGCCTCGCGGTTCGTGGCGTGCCCGTTCGGGGCGCCCGGCGCGCGCATGTACCGCACCGGCGACCTGGTGCGGTGGGGCGCCGACGGGCAGCTGCAATACCTGGGCCGCGTCGACGAGCAGGTCAAGATCCGCGGCTACCGCATCGAGCTCGGCGAAATCCAGGCGGCCCTGGCCGGTCTGGACGGGGTCGAGCAGGCGGCGGTGATCGCCCGCGAAGACCGCCCCGGCGACAAGCGGCTGGTCGGTTACATCACCGGGTCCGCGGATCCGGCAGAGGTCCGGGCCCAGTTGGGCGAGCGGTTGCCGGCTTACATGGTGCCGGTCGCGGTGGTGGTGCTCGACGCGCTGCCGTTGACCGTCAACGGCAAGCTCGACAAGCGGGCCCTGCCCGCCCCGGAGTACCAGAAGGCCGGCGGTGAGTATCGGGCCCCTGCCACCCCCATCGAAGAGACCTTGGCCGAGATCTACGCCGGAGTCCTTGGGCTGCAGCGGGTTTCGGTCGAAGACTCCTTCTTCGACCTCGGGGGCGATTCGCTTTCGGCGATGCGGGTGATCGCCGAGATCAACACGGCCCTCGACTCGAACCTCTCGGTGCGCACCCTGTTCGAGGCGCCGTCGGTGCGACGTCTCGGCCAGCGGGCGGAACACGATGCCAGCGGTGTGGCCGACGCCGAGGCCGGCGGTCCCAGCTTCGCGTCCGTGCACGGTCGTGACGCCACCCAGGTCTTTGCCAGCGATCTGACACTGGACAAGTTCATCGATGCCACGACGTTGAGCAACGCGCCGTCGCTGCCGGGCCCGAGCTCGGAGGTGCGCACGGTCCTGTTGACCGGTGCGACGGGCTTCCTGGGTCGGTACCTGGCGCTGCAGTGGCTCGAGCAGCTGGAGCTGGTGGACGGCAAGCTGATCTGCCTGGTGCGCGCCGGCTCGAACGAGGAGGCGTGGCAGCGGCTGGAGAAGACGTTCGACAGCGGCGACCCGCAGTTGTTGCAGTATTTCCAGGGGTTGGCCGCCGACCACTTGGAGGTCATCGCCGGTGACAAGGGCGCGACGGATCTGGGCCTCGACGAGGAGACCTGGCAGCGCCTCGCCGACACCGTCGACCTGATCGTCGACTCGGCGGCCCTGGTCAACGGCGTGCTCCCGTACAGCGAGCTGTTCGGCCCCAACGTGGCGGGCACCGCCGAGCTGATCCGGGTGGCCCTGACCACCAGGCTGAAGCCATACGCGTATGTGTCGACCTCCGATGTGGGCCGTCAGATCGACCCGGCGGTGTTCACCGAGGACGCCGACATCCGGGCCATCAGCCCGATCCGCAAGGTCGACGGCAGCTACGCCAACGGTTACGGCAACAGCAAGTGGGCCGGTGAGGTGTTGCTGCGCGAGGCGCACGACCTGTGCGGGTTGCCGGTCTCGGTGTTCCGATCCGACATGATCCTGTCCGACACCAGCTACGCCGGCCAGTTCAACCTGTCGGACATGTTCACCCGGATGGTGTTGAGCCTGGTGGCGACCGGTATCGCGCCGCGCTCGTTCTACCAGTTGGACGCCGAGGGCAACCGGCAACGCGCGCACTTCGATGCGCTGCCGGTGGAGTTCGTCGCCGAGGCGGTCACCACGCTGGGCACCCAGGTGGTGGAAGGGTTCGAGACGTATCACGTGATGAACCCCCACGACGACGGCATCGGCATCGACGAGTACGTCGACTGGCTGATCGAGGCCGGCTATCCGATCGAGCGGATCGATGACTTCTCCGAGTGGCTCCAGCGGTTCGAGGCCGCGCTGCGTGACCTGCCGGAGCGGCAGCGCAAGCACTCGGTGCTACAGATGTTGCAGGTGCCGGGGTACAACCAGCTGCAGGCGCCGGAGCCGGCCAGCGGGTCCTTCGCCCCGACCGACCGTTTCCGCGCCGCGGTGCAGGAAGCCAAGATCGGCGCCGACAACGACATCCCGCACATCTCGCCGCAGGTCATCGTCAAATACGTCACCGACCTGCAGCTGCTCGGTCTGCTCTAGCTCACCTCCTCGGTTCGGGACGGTCCCACGCGGGCCGTCCCGAACTGTGCACCCGGCTTAGCGACCAGAAACATCCTTCTCGTATCTTTTGACAGCCTTTACGGGAGTGTCTGCTAGGTAGCTGGGACTTTTTCAAAACTACTAGCGCACATTCGCGTCCTCGATTAACCTTTCGGACTGTTGCACCCATGTTGACTAAGTTGGTGGAGAAACTGTGTATGTCGCCCGTTGGTGACGACAACCGCAGCTCCGGCTTTTTGGTCGATACCGGGAAGCAACGGGCGGTGGTCCGACACGGACCGCGCTCAGTGCTTGCGCTACATCAAGCGAAACCGAACGGGTATTGCGGAGGGTTCGGTCGAGCGGCTGCGGTCAACCGGGGGTTTGAAGGGTGAACCCTATGGTTGGGAAGTTGGATGGAGCTTGGTGAGCAAGCACTTCCGCTTACGCGCGGCCAACTAGACATATGGCTTGCGCAGGAGACGGGCCACTCCGGAACTGAGTGGCAGATCGGCCTCTTCGTCACGATCGACGGCAGGGTCCAACGTGACGCGCTGAAGTGGGCGATCCGCCAAGCCGTGGAAGAGGCCGAGCCGGCCAGGGCCTCTTTTCTGGAGGCCGACGGCCAGGTCTACCAGCGGGCGATCGACTACCCGGACGTCGAACTGGCCTTTCAGGACTTGACCGGCTCGCAGGACGCCATCCAAGAAGCCCGCCGGATAGCGTTGTCGATCCAGCGAACGCCCATGCCGTTCACGGGTCCGCTGTTCCGATTCGCCCTCTTTCAGACGCGCGCCGACCGGTTTCACCTGTTCGCGTGCTGCCATCACATCGTCGTCGACGGAACCGGTGTCGCCCTCGTCGGTCACCGCATCGCCTCCATCTACTCGGCCATCGTCTCCGCCGCACCTGTCCCTCCGGCCGTCTTCGGCTCACTGCGGGACTTGGTTGACTGCGAGGCCAAGTACGAAGCGTCCGGCGATTACCGCACCGACGAGGCCTACTGGGCTCGAAACCTTCCGGCGGACTGGGAAGTCCCGCTTTGCGCACCGCGCGCCGCGGGCGAGCGCGATCCGTGGCCGTCCGCCCCGGTCGCGCTGGAGGCCGGCGTCCTTCGCCGGGTCGACAGGCTGACCCAGGTGTGGGGGGTGTCCCAGACATCCGTTATCACGGCCGCGTGCGCGCTGCTGGTGCGCGGGTGGAGCGGGAACGCCGCGGAGGTGGTCCTCGACTTCCCGGTCAACAGGCGGGTGCGCCCGGAGTCGAAAACCCTGCCCGGCATGGTTGCCGGGGTGGTCCCGCTGGTACTGCGGGTCGCGCCCCAACTCACGGTCGCCGGGTTCTGCCAACACGTCGACACCCGGATTCGGGAAGCCGTTGAGCACCAACGGTTTCCGGTGCAGGCGCTGGAGCGCAAAGCCCGTGGTGCGGCTGGACCGGCCGAGCGGGTGAGCGTCAACTTCATCCCCTCGGCCTTCACCCTGCCCTTTGGCGGTGTCACCGCGTCGGCTTCGTACACCAACTCCGGCCAGGCAACTGGCTTCGGGTTGATCTTCTCCACGGACGGGGACCGGCTTCTCCTCAGCACGGCGGGCGCGTGGGCACCATTCTCCGGCCTCGACGCCTCCGATCTGGCGCGACGCCTGGAGCGGGTGTTGGTGGCGTTGACCGCGGATACGACGCGGCGATTGCTGTCCATCGATGTGCTCGAAGAATCCGAGCGCGCCCGGCTGGCCGGCTGGGGCAACTGGACGGCCACCGAGCGGTGCGCGACATTCGGGCGCTCGATTCCGGAGTTGTTCGCCGAGCAGGTGCGCCGCGCGCCGGCCGCGGTCGCGATCAGTTGTGCGGGGCGGTCGTGGTCGTACCGACAGGTGGATGAGGCGTCGAATCGGTTGGCGCACTGGCTTGTCGGGCACGGCGTGGGCCCCGGGACGTGTGTGGGGTTGTTGATGGAGCGGTCGGGGGAGGCGGTGATTGCGCTGCTGGGGGTGATGAAGGCGGGGGCGGCGTATGTGCCGATCGATCCTGGGCTGCCGGTGGGGCGGGTGGAGTTCATGCTCGCCGACGCTTCGCCGGTGGTGGTGGTCACCGCCGCGGGGTTGCGGTCGCGACTGGGCGGATTTTCGGGGGTGGTGCTGGAGGCCGATGATCCGGCGATCGACTTGCAGCCGGGTGTGGGGTTCGCGGGGCCGGGCGCCGACGACGTGGCGCACGTGATTTACACCTCGGGGACGACGGGCGCGCCCAAAGGGGTGGCGGTTACGCACCGCAATGTGACGCAGCTGTTTGAGGCTTTGGCTGGTGATGGGTTGCTGGGGGCGGGGCAGGTGTGGAGTCAGTGCCATTCGTTGGCATTCGACTTTTCGGTGTGGGAGATCTGGGGTGCGTTGTTGCACGGGGGCCACTTGGTGGTGGTGCCGGATGCGGTGGCGCGGTGCGGCGATGATCTGCAGGCGCTGTTGGTGGGCGAGCGGGTGTCGGTCTTGACGCAGACGCCGTCTGCGCTGGGAGTGTTGGCGCCGCAGGGGGTGGGCGGCGCCCGATACCCGTGGCCGGGGTATTCCGGCGCGGGAAGGGCGCGCGTATCGAGTTTGCCGTTGA
>NZ_LZKH01000046.1:0-2120 GCF_001672745.1 Mycobacterium sp. E1386 | reverse complement strand
GGGTCGGGGCGTCACTGCCCGCGACGGAGAACGCGCATGGAACCGACGTTGCCACCTACACCGGGTCGCGGGGCGGCGCTGCTGGTTGGGCCGCCTGGGCGAGAACCACGCAGGTATCGGATGGTGCGTCGTAGACGGTGCCTTCGCCGCATTCAGCGGCCCTACTCACAGCCGGCGATAGAGACGTCATGGCGACCGCCAGCGCGAATAAGGCTGGGCCGATGACCGCCAAGCGGTTAGCTAACCTGAGCATCACATGTCTCCGTGCAGGGAGATCGTAGCGCTGACCCCATTGCTAGGGAAGGGGCCGAAGTACCCCTTCGGCCGTTCCGCCTTACATGAGCGCATCCGTCGTCCCCGGTGATCGAGTCGCCGGGTTCGAAGAAGCTGTTCGACCAGCCGGCGCAACGACTCTGGCGTAATGCCGGCCGTAGTGGGTAGCCGATGACGTAGGACGTGTTGTTCAGGTGGAGGTCGCGCGATGCCGGTTACGGCGGGGCCCGTTCCCGGGATGACTTCGGATTTGCACAGGGTCCGGATGGACCCGGGGCGCTTCCGCAGCGGGCGTTGGTTGCTGCTCGGCGAGGGAGTGCTGGTGACGGCGTTCGGCATTGCCGGGCTGATTTCGGCTGCCCTGCATCCGCACGCGGTGCCCACCGGCACCCCAGTTCTCGGGCTGGCATTGACTCCGGCGCAGAGCGCGATTCTGCTGACGCTTGGGGTACTGGCCATCGCGGCTGTCGGCAATCGCCGAGCGGCGGTGACTGTCACGGCGCTGAGTGCGGTGGCCTACCTGCTCTTGTTGTTCTTCAGCAGCGTGGCCACCGCGCGCACGGTACCGACACCCCTGGGATTTCACGCCGCTGACATCGTCCTGCACGGTTTACTCGGGGTGGTCAACTTCGCCCTGCTGATGTGGCTGATTCCCGACGAGTTGGGAGACGAGGCTTGGGTGCGGCGACGGGGACGCGACCGCGAGCCGAAGGCCGCTGCCTCCGATGCTGCCTTTCCGGACGTGGCTTCGGCGACGGAGGCAGGACCACCGCCCTTGGCGGCAGTGGCGCGCGCGCACGAAGTCGGAGCCTACGAAAGCCCGTCGCAACGTCCAGTCGTGCCTCGACAGGCAAGCCAGCCGGGGTCGACCATCCCGCCCGTCAGTGTTCCGGGTGCAGGCCGCACCCTTGTTGAACAACCGAGGAGCCAACGAACGAACGAGCCCTCGGCCCACAACCTCGAGAGCTCAACACAGCCGAACCGCATCGTCGCTCGTGCGAACGATGCACTGCGATCAGGTGGTGTCGTTCCCGTGGCCTTGGCAATTCTGGCCGCTGTCGTCGGCATCGCCATCTGGATACGACGCCGCTGAACAGCCAAACCCTCCGTAATTCCCCTTAACGGTCCTCGTTCACCGCCGACGATCCGCGCGGAGCCGCAGTCAAGACGTCCCCGACGCCGCTATGGCGGCTACGGCGGGCCTGGGATGCGGTCCAGACCTCCCTGGATACCTTGCAAATCCCCTTCAATGCCTTGCAGCTTCCCCTCGATGGCCTGCAGATCGGAGAGCGCATTCTGGTAGGCCGGCGACAAGTCGGCCGCTGAGGCGGGTTGCGACTGGGGGCAGTAAGCGACGATGGCGCCCGCGGTGACTTCGGCGCTTTGATTGGCGTCCCAAATCGACGATCGCCGAACGAATTCGACCGCATCCGCGAAATTGGGTTGGTGCGCCAGGAAGTCGCAGACCGCGTGACCTTGGGTCATCACGTATTCGTGGCTCGGGACTGGTACCCCTTCGTGCTTCAACGCGGCGATGAACGCCGCGTCGGCGATCTCGGTTCGCGGAGTGGGCGCTTGCGGCACAACGGGTTTGGGCGCGGGCGAAGCCGATGGCGGTGCTTCCGACGGCTGGGCCGATGAATCCTCGCGGTGGACCGAAAACATCATCACCACCGCGGCGACGACGGCCACCAGAGATAACGGCAACGCCGCGAGCAGGCCCAAGTGCCGCGGCACGCCCTTACGCCGGCGAAGCGTGGTGCCGATTTGGCCGCCCCGCGACCCGGTGTAGGTGGCAACGTCGGTTCCATGCGCTTTCGCCGCCGCGGGGAGAGACGCCCCGACAC
>NZ_LZKH01000045.1:0-12159 GCF_001672745.1 Mycobacterium sp. E1386 | reverse complement strand
CGAGTTGCCCTCGACCTTGTACCCGGATCCCTCCAGCAACGCCAGCGCCGCCGGGGTCGTCATCGCGGGGGGCGCGGTCGGTTCGTAGCCGGGGTCGCTGGGGGCCCGGATCTGGGCCTGATCCAGCGTCACGGTGTTGTCGCTGCCCGCGCCCACCGCCGCCAGCAGGTCGACGTCGAGCAGCCCGAGGATCGCCTTGCGCACCTGCGCGTCGGACAACTTCGGCTCGTTGGCGCGCAGGGTCAGTTGCATGACCCGTGGCGTCACGATCCGGGCGGTGCGCACGTCGGGGATGGCGGACAGCTGCGCGAAGGCCGCCGATCCACCGTGCACCTGGGCCACCTGGGTGTCACCGTTGCGCACGGAATCGGCCAGCGCGGCCGGCGCCCCGGCACGCCGGAACAGGATGAGCGCGGGTTTGGCCGGTGATCCCCAGTAGCGATCGTTGCGGGCCACCAGGATCTCGTCGCGCTGCGGATCGATGCTCTCCACCCGGAACTGGCCGCCGGTCACCGGGAGCGCCCGGGCGAGCCCGGCCGCGAAACCGCCCGGCACGTCCTTGACGATGTGCGCCGGAAGGATGTTGCTGAACAGCTCCTTCCACGACGGATAGGGCTGGGCGAAGGTGACCACCGCCTGCTTGCCGCCTTCGAGCGACTGCACGCCGGTGATGAGGTCGTATCCGGCGGGATCGACGACGCCGGGCTGGCTGACCATCTGCCGCCACAGGTACCAGAAGTCGTCGGCGGCGATCGGAGCGTTGTCGGTCCACTGCGCCTCGGGCCGGATCTTGTAGGTCACCGTGAACGGGTTCTGGCTGGTGACCTCGGCCGACTCCAGCAGGGTCGGGTCCATCTCCCAGCGTGAGCCCGTCGGACTGCCGGGGTCGGGCACCGGCCGGAACGCGCTGGGCAGCACCAGCGCGCTGATCGCCGCGTTCACCGGGGACAGGTCGGACAGCAGGTGCGGGTTGAACCCGGCCCCGATCGAGTCGATGCCCATGATGATCTGGGTCGGCCGCGGCGGCGGCGGTGGCGAGTTGTGCGGGGTATCGGTGCTCTGTGGCGCCGGCGGGGGGTTGACCGTGCACGCCGCGAGCGCCAATCCGGCCAGCGAGACGACCACACCCACCGTCACGAAGAAACGGCGGACTCGTCTCGGCATGCCGATCAGGGTATCGAGCAGCTGCCCAGCAGCCCGCCCACGCACGCGCGATTAACCCCGGGCCTTGGCCCGCGCCCGGCTGCGGCCCCGGGTCGTGGCGTCCAGCTCCACCTTGCGGACGCGGACGATCTCCGGAGTCACCTCGACACATTCGTCTTGCGCACAGAACTCCATCGCCTGTTCCAGGTCGAGCTCGAGCGGCTTGGCCAGCGTCTCGATGACGTCCGCCGTCGACGACCGCATGTTGGTGAGCTTCTTCTCGCGGGTGACGTTGATGTCGAGATCCTCTGCGCGCGGGTTGATTCCGACGACCATGCCCTCGTAGGTGTCCTGACCGGGTTCGACGAAGAACTGGCCCCGGTCGGCGAGCTGAATCAGCGCGAACGGCGTGATGGTGCCGCTGCGGTCGGAGACCAGGGACCCGGTGTGGCGGGCCCGGATCTCCCCCGCCCACGGCCGGTAGCCGTCGAACACGGCGTTGGCGATCCCGGTGCCGCGCGTGATGGTCAGGAAATCGGTGCGGAACCCGATCAGGCCGCGGCTCGGCACGATGAAGTCCATCCGGACCCAGCCCGCGGCGTGGTTGGTCATCTCCTCCATGCGGCCCTTGCGGGCGGCCATCAGCTGGGTGATCGCGCCGACGAACTCTTCGGGGCAGTCGATGGTCATCGCCTCGAACGGCTCGTGCAGCTTGCCGTCGATTGTGCGGGTCACCACCTGCGGCTTGCCGACGGTGAGCTCGAAACCCTCGCGGCGCATCTGTTCCACCAGCACCGCCAGGGCGAGCTCGCCGCGGCCCTGCACCTCCCAGGCGTCGGGCCGGCCGATGTCGACGACCCGGATGCTGACGTTGCCGACCAGCTCCTGGTCGAGGCGGTTGCGGACCATGCGCGCGGTCAGCTTGTGGCCCGACACCTTGCCCGCCAGCGGCGAGGTGTTGGTGCCGATCGTCACCGAGATCGCCGGCTCGTCGACGGTGATCCGGGGCAGCGCGTGCGCGTGGTCGGGATCGGCCAGCGTGTCGCCGATCATGATCTCGGGCAGGCCGGCGACAGCCACGATGTCGCCGGCGATCGCCTCGTCGGTGGCGCTGCGCTCGACGCCCTCGGTCGCGAGCAACTCGGTGATCTTGGCGCCGGTGATGACGGGCAGCCCGTCGACCTCGCGCATCCACGCCACCTGCTGGCCCTTGCGCAGCTTGCCGTTGTAGATGCGGATCAGGGCGAGCCGCCCGAGGAAGGCCGACGCGTCGAGGTTGGTCACCAGCGCCTGCAGCGGCGCCTCGGGGTCCCCCGACGGCGGCGGAATGTGCTCCATCAGCACGTCGAACAGCGGGTCCAGGTTGTCGCCGGCGGGCACCTCGCCGTCGGCCGGCTGGGTGGTGCTGGCGACGCCGGCCCGGCCGGACGCGTACAGCGTCGGCAGGCCCAGCGCGTGCTCGGCCGCCTTGGCGGCCTCGTCGTCGAGGTCCGAGGCGACGTCCAGCAGCAGGTCGTGGCTGGCCTCCACCACCTCGGCGATGCGCGCGTCGGGCCGGTCGGTCTTGTTGACGACGAGGATCACCGGCAGGTGCGCGGCCAGCGCCTTGCGCAGCACGAACCGCGTCTGCGGCAACGGGCCCTCGGACGCGTCGACCAGCAGCAGCACGCCGTCCACCATCGACAGCCCGCGCTCCACCTCGCCGCCGAAGTCGGCGTGCCCCGGGGTGTCGATCACATTGATGACCGTCACCGTCCCGTCCGGGTTGTGGCGATGCACGGCGGTGTTCTTGGCCAGGATGGTGATGCCCTTTTCCTTCTCGAGGTCACCGCTGTCCATGATGCGTTCCTGGGTGTCGTCACCGCGGTGGTGCAGCGCCCCCGACTGCCGCAGCATCGCGTCCACCAGGGTCGTTTTGCCGTGGTCGACGTGGGCGACGATGGCGACGTTACGGAATGGCACGTCGGTGATTGTGGCAGCGCGGGGGTATCAAAGGCGAACTGGCAGGTGTGGCCCGCGCGCTGTCCGGTGTGCGTCCAGGGCGGCCCGCCGCGGCGGGTCGGCACCCTGGCGGCACACCGAAAGCCCTGGACGCACGCTCAACGGGCGACCGGGCGCCGGTCACCAACCCCGGCGGCGCGGCGCCGTACCGACCAATTCGCCCTTGGCCACCTCGTCGCGGCTGCGGTAGACGATGTAGGGCCGGAACAGGTAGGCGACGGGCGCGCTGAAGATGTGCACCAGCCGGGTGAACGGCAACAGCGTGAACAACACCATGCCGATCAAGGAGTGCAGCTGGTAGTCCAGCGGGGCGTTGATCATCACCTCGCCGTGCGGCTGGAAGATCCAGATCCGGCGGAACCACAGCCCGACCGTGTAGCGATAGTGGAACTCGCCGCCGTGCGGCCCGGTGCCGATCAGGTCGCAGTACAGCCCCACCACGATGGCCAGCACCAGCACCACATACATCACCTTGTCGCTGCGGGTGGTGGCCATGGACACCGCGGGGCGGGTGAACCGCCGATAGATCAGCAGCCCGATCCCGGCCAACGTCGCGAGGCCGGCGATCGACCCGGCGATGACCGCCTGCAGATGGTAGGCGTGATCGCTCAACTTCAACATGTGCGTCACCCGCGGCGGGACGAACAGGCCCATCACGTGGCCGGCGAAAACCGCCAGGATGCCGAAGTGGAACATCGGACTGGCCACCCGCAACAGCCGCGACTCGTAGATCTGCGAGGAACGCGAGGTCCAGCCGAATTTGTCGTAGCGGTACCGCCACCAGGTGCCGACGACCAAAACCGTCAGCGTGACGTAGGGCGCGATGTCCCAAAACAATACGTTGCTAAACACCTGGCGCTCCTTCGCGTCGGGGCGGCACGGTCAAGTTAAAGGGTTGCAGCCCAACGGCTTCCGCGGGTGGCCCGGCTTGCGCCAGGCGCTCGGCACGGCGCACGTCCTGGTCGGTCGCGGCGGGCAGTGTCGCGCATACCGCCGCCACGGTCGGCTCGTAGGGCGAGTTCGCGTCGGCGAGGGCGCCCCGCAAGACGTCGATGGGGACGCGGTGCTCGCTGAGCAGCCGCCGCCCCACCTCGGGATCGACGGTGGCGGCGAACTCGAGCACGACGGGCAGGTGATCGGGCGCCTCGGCGCGCGGCGGCGGCACGCCCGCTTCCCGGTAGGCGGTGGCGAATTCGACCATTTCCCGGCCGCGGTTGCGGGTATCCCCGGCGGTCCAGTACGTCAGGTACATCGTGCAGTGGCGCCGCATGTCGAATGTCGCGACGTAGTCCATCGCGGCGGCCATCGGCTCGCGGGCGCGCAGCGCGGCCGCCGTCTGTCCGAGCAGCGTCGCCTCGGGCCCGTCGATGTGGCTGAGCAGCTCGTCGACGGTGTCCAGCCGCGCCGCCAGCTCGTCGTCCGGGTAGGCCAGCAGCAGCGATGCCGCCTGCCAGACCAGTCGGTCCTGCAGGGTGTTGGCGCGTCCGCGGCGCCCGGCCAGCAGCCTCATCGGTTCTGCTCTTCGGGAAACATTCCGGCGGGCACCTGGCGCCCATCCCAGTTCAGCAGGTTCACCCGCGCCCGGCCGTTTCCGGCCGCCTCCCCGTCCGTGTGCTTGAGCGCGTGGAACGTCTCCACGGAAACGGGTACCGGGTCGCCCGACTCGTACATGCCCGGGCCGCCGTCGCCCGT
This sequence comes from Mycobacterium sp. E1386, assembly GCF_001672745.1. Lineage (NCBI taxonomy): Bacteria > Bacillati > Actinomycetota > Actinomycetes > Mycobacteriales > Mycobacteriaceae > Mycobacterium > Mycobacterium sp. E1386. The sequence goes on along the minus strand of NZ_LZKH01000045.1, from coordinate 7,323 downwards.
CAACGAGCAACCCATCTGTTCGAGATCGCGGGCCTGCGGGCTGAACGCGGTCGGAATGACGTAGCGCTCTTCGTATTTGGCGATGGCCAGCAGCCGGTACATCTCGTAGATCTGCTCTTCGGTCATCCCGACGGATTGCGGTATGTGCGGCTGGGTTTCGCGCCCGAGATTGATGTCGCGCATGTAGGAGCGCATCGCCGCCAGCCGCCGCAATACGCCCTCGACCACGGCGGTGTCACCGGCGGTGAACAGTTCGGCCAGGTACTGCATCGGGATGCGCAGGGCGTCCAGCGCGCCGAACAGGTTGCCGAGGTCCTCCCCGTCGTGACCGTCGCGGCTGACCGCGTCGACCACCGGCGACAGGGGCGGGATGTACCAGACCATCGGCATGGTGCGGTATTCAGGGTGCAGGGGTAGCGCGACCTTGTAGTCGTTGATCAGCGCGTGCACCGGGGAGCGTTGGGCCGCCTCGATCCACTCGTCGGAGATGCCCTCCGCGCGCGCGGCCGTGATCACCTCGGGATCGTTCGGGTCCAACAGGATTCGGCGCTGCGCCTCGTAGAGGTCGGTTTCGTTCTCCACCGACGCCGCCTCGAGCACCCGATCCACGTCGTAGAGGACCAGGCCCAGATACCGCAGCCGCCCCACGCAGGTCTCCGAACAGATGGTCGGCAGCCCGACCTCCATCCGCGGATAGCACAGCGTGCACTTCTCGGCCTTGCCCGTCTTGTGGTTGAAATAGACCTTCTTGTAAGGACATCCGGAGACGCACATCCGCCAGCCCCGGCAGCGGTCCTGGTCGACCAGCACGATGCCGTCCTCGCTGCGCTTGTACATCGCACCCGACGGGCATGACGCCACGCAGGAGGGGTTGAGGCAGTGCTCGCAGATCCGGGGCAGATAGAACATGAAGGTCTCTTCGAGCGCGAGTTTGACCTCCTCGCCGACCTTCTTCAAAATCGGGTCGCCCGCCAGGATCTCCGGCGACCCGGCCAGGTTGTCGTCCCAGTTCGGGCCCCAGGAGATCTTCATCCGTTCGCCGCTGATCTGACTCTTGGGCGCGGCGGTCGGGAAGGTGTCACCCGCGGGTGCGGTGGTCAGGTTCTCGTAGTCGTAGGTCCAGGGCTCGTAGTAGTCGTCGATGAGCGGTAGCCGCGGGTTGGCGAAGATGCGCAACAACTTGTGGAAGCGGCCGCCGTCGCGCAACCGCAGCCGGCCCTTCTTGTCGCGTATCCAGCCGCCGCGCCACCGCTCCTGGTCCTCGTAGGTGCGCGGATAACCTTGCCCCGGCCGGGTTTCGACGTTGTTGAACCACACGTACTCGGTGCCGGAACGGTTGGTCCATGCCTGCTTGCAGGTGACCGAGCAGGTGTGGCAGCCGATGCACTTGTCGAGGTTCATCACCATCGCCAGTTGGGCCATGACCTTCATCTAGTACGTCACCTCCTGGCTGCGGCGGCGCACCACGGTGACCTCGTCACGCTGGTTGCCGGTCGGTCCCATGTAATTGAACGCGAACGCATGCTGGCCGTAGCCCCCGGCGAGGTGACTGGGCTTGATCCGAACGCGGGTCAGCGCGTTGTGATTGCCGCCGCGTTTGTTGTTGGTTTCGGTGCGAGGTGTGTCCACCGTGCGTTCCTGCACGTGGTAGACGAACACCACACCGTCGGGCATGCGGTGGCTGACGATGGCCCGGCACACGTAGATGCCGTTGGCATTGACGGCCTCCACCCAATCGTTGTCGCGGACTTTGAGTTTGGCCGCGTCGCCGGGGCTCATCCACATCGTCGGCCCGCCCCGGGACAACGACAGCATGTAAAGGTTGTCCTGGTAGGTGGAGTGGAACGACCACTTCGAGTGCGGTGTCAAATACCTTACGGTGAGGCCGATTCCGTCTTCGGTCGGGCCGAGCTCGGGCTGACCGAACAGCCGCGTCATGTCCAGCGGCGGACGGAACACGGGCAGGTGCTCGCCGAGTTCCTCGACCCAGTCGTGGGCCAGGTAGAAGTGCATCCGGCCGGTCAACGTGTGGAACGGTTTCAGGTTTTCGATGTTGATGGTGAACGGCGCGTAGCGACGCCCACCGGTTTCGCTGCCCGACCATTCCGGGCTGGTGATCACCGGGACCGGGCGCGCCTGGGTGTCGGCATAGCTGATGCGCCGCTCCTCGCTGCCCTCGGCCAGGTGCGCCAGCCGTTGACCCGTTCGCTTCTCCAGTTCACGGAAGCCCTCGACCGCGAGCCGGCCGTTGGTCGTCCCGGACAGCAGCAGCAGCACGTCGGCCATCCGGGCGGCGGTGGTGATGGCCGGACGCCCCGCCGCCGCACCGGAATTCATAACGCCGAACTTGGCCGCCAGTTCCTCGACCTCCCGGAACGGGTGCACGGTGATGCCCTTGGTGGTCAGGCCGAACGTCTCCACGAGCGGGCCGAGGGTCTGCCACTTGTCATAGATTGCGCCGTAGTCGCGTTCCACCACGGTGAGCCTGGGCATGCTGCGCCCGGGCACCGGCGTCGCTCCGGTGTGCAGCCAGTCTTCTTCGGTGCCATCGGGATAGGCCATCGCGTCGGGGGTGTCGTGCTGCAGCGCCGTGAGGACCACGTCGCTGCGGGTGCCCAGGTGACGCTTGGCCAGCGCGCTGAAGGCGCGGGCGATCGCGCCGAAAGCCTCGAAATCCGAACGGGTTTCCCAGGGCGGATCGGTCGCGGCGCTGAACGCGTGCACGTACGGGTGCATATCCGTGCTGGAGATGTCGGCCTTCTCGTACCAGGTCGCCGCCGGGAGCACGATGTCCGAGACCAATGTCGTCGAGGTCATTCGAAAATCGATCGACATCATCAGGTCGAGCTTGCCCTCGGGGATGTCCCCCTCGCACACCACGTCAGCGGGCGGCATCCCGTCGGCCGGCGGCTCGGCCTGCACGTTGGAGTCGGTGCCCAGCAGGTGGCGCAGGAAGTACTCGCCGCCCTTGCCCGACGATCCGATCAGGTTGGCCCGCCACACCGTAAGCACCCGCGGCCAGTTGACCGGATTGTCGGGATCGGTGACCGAGAGCTTGAGCTTGCGGTCGCGAAGCTGCTCGGCGACGTAGTCGGCGACGTCGCGGCCGGCGTCGCGCGCCTCGTCGGCGACGTCCAGGCTGGACCGGTCGAACTGGGGGTAGAAGGGGCTCCAGCCCATCGCCGTAGCGGAGGCCAGCAGATCCATCGTGTGCTTGCCGGCGAACCGGCCGCGACCCAGTGGGCTGGCAAGCTTGTCGGCCGCGTAGCCGTCGTAGCGCCACTGGTCGGTGTGCGCGTACCAGTAGGACGCACCCGGCACCTGCCGGGGCGGGCGCACCCAGTCCGTCGCCATCGCCATCGTCTGAAATCCGGTGAGCGGACGCACCTTTTCCTGGCCGACGTAATGGGCCCAGCCGCCGCCGTTGCGCCCCATCGACCCGGTCAGCATCAGCAGCGCGAGCACCGCCCGGTAGATGGCGTCGCCGTGGAACCACTGGCAGATCCCGCTGCCCATGATGATCATGGACCGGCCACCGGATTCCTCTGCGTTGCGGGCGAATTCCTTCGCGACGCGGATGGCCTGCGCGGCCGACACGCCGGTGATGGTCTCCTGCCACGCGGGGGTGTTCTGCTGGGTCGGGTCGTCGTAACCGGTGGGCCATTCGCCGGGCAATCCCGGCCGGGCCACGCCGTACTGGGCCAGCATCAGGTCGAAAACGGTGCACACCAAGTGCTTGCCGACGCGGCGCACCGGGACACCGCGCGCCACGGTGGCGCCCTCGCCGTTGATCGTGTCGAAGCTGGCCAGGTGCACCAGCGCGGTGTCGTCCTCGCCGTTGCCGTGCGCATTTCGCACGCTGAGCGCCGGCACCAGCACGCCGAGGTCGAGGTTCCACTTACCGACGCCGTCCTCGCCGTAACGGAATCCCAGTGAACCGTGCGGCACGACCACCGAGTCGGTGGCCTCGTCCCACACCGCCGGTTTGAGCGCCGCGTTCTCGACCGCCTCACCGAGATCTGCCGCCGTGAGGTTCTTCCCCGGCACCAGCATGTCGCCGCGCTCTTCCAGCTTGATCAGGAACGGCAGGTCGGTGTAGCGGCGCGCGAAGTCGGCGAAGAACGGAACCTGCTTCTGCACATAGCATTCCGAAAGAATGACGTGCCCCATCGCCATCGCCAACGCCCCATCGGCACCGGCCGCGCACGGCATCCACTCGTCGGCGAACTTGGTGTTGTCGGCGTAGTCGGGGCTGACCGTCACCACCTTGGTGCCGCGGTAGCGGGCCTCGGCCATCCAGTGCGCGTCGGGGGTTCGGGTGATCGGCACGTTGGAGCCCCACATCATCAAATACGAAGCGTCCCACCAGTCTCCGGATTCGGGGACGTCGGTCTGATCGCCGAACACCTGCGGCGAGGCCACCGGCAGGTCGGCGTACCAGTCGTAGAACGACGTCATCGGGGCGCCGATCAGTTCGAAGAACCGCGACCCCGCGGCGTAGGACACCATGGACATCGCCGGGATGGGTGAGAAGCCGGCGACCCGGTCGGGACCGTAGGTCTTGATGGTGTGCACGTGCGCGGCGGCGATCAGCTCGGTGGCCTCGGCCCAGGTGATCCGGATCAGTCCGCCCTTGCCGCGGGCGCGCTGATAGCGCCGTCGACGTTCGGGGTCCGCCTGAATGTCGGCCCAGGCGAGCACGGGATCGCCGAGGCGCGCCTTGGCTTCCCGGTACATCTCGACCAGCACGCCCCGGGCGTACGGGTACCGCACCCGGGTGGGCGAGTAGCTGTACCAGGAGAACGATGCCCCGCGCGGGCATCCGCGCGGCTCGTATTCCGGCCGGTCCGGGCCCACCGATGGGTAGTCGGTTTGCTGCGTTTCCCAGGTGATGATCCCGTCCTTGACGTAGATCTTCCAGGAGCAGGAACCGGTGCAGTTGACCCCGTGGGTGGAACGCACCACCTTGTCGTGACTCCACCTGTCGCGGTAGAACACGTCGGCCTCGCGGCCGCCCCGCCGCGTCACCGTGCGCAGGTCGGCCGAGAACTCGCCGGGTGTGAAGAACCGCCCGCTGCGTTCCAGCAACTCCTCGAGCGCTCCACCAACGTGTGGTGTGAGAGTCAACAGGTATCCCTTCTACTCCGTATCACTGCGTCGTAGCCGGGCCGTCGCTTCGACCCCAGATGCGTCGTGTTGGGCGCCGGCCCGTCGCTGCATCCGCCCGCGCCATGCCGCGTCGGGGGCGCCATCGATGTCGGGGGCCCGGAGCACGCACCCGCATCGGGTGCGGGAGAAGGGCCTATCACCTCCGCCGTACGCGGCCTGCTAACGAAAATCCGTCTGCTCAGCATGGGTTTTGCGGACCAGATGCGTCCGGCGCGGATGACGGGTCGCCGCCGGCACGCACTCCAGGTCAAGTCGTTTACTACAAGTTCACGTTGGGTTTATATCTCCAAGTTCACCCTCGTGACCTTCTGCGGCGCTGAATGTCAGCTGCCGAAAGGCTGTGGACTTGTTATGAGACCCCGCCGGCCAGCGTCCGTACCAGGTCAGCGACCCAGGCGCGGTCGGCGGGCACCCAGTCGACATCGGCCAGCTCGGCCGCCGTCACCCAGCGCACCGCCCGGTGGTCACGGGCGTGCGGTTGGCCGCCGAGCAGGTCCACACGGTAGGCGCGCAGCGTCATGCCGTCCAGCGCGATGTCGTCGCCCAGGCGGTCGCCCACCGCGACGTCGCCGGCGGTCACACCCAGCTCCTCGGCCAACTCCCGGGCCAGCGCCTCGGGCTCGGTCTCACCCGGCGCGACCTTGCCGCCGGGCAGCTCCCAGCGTCCGGCCAGCTCGGGCGGCCGGACGCGCTGCGCCACCAAGACACTGGCGCCGCGGATGACCGCCCCGGCGACGACGATCTGGGTCGGCATGGCCAGACGGTATACGGTCGAGACATGGCTGTGTTAACGGATGAGCAGGTGGACGCCGCACTGCCCGATCTCAACGGATGGGAGCGTGTCGACGGCGCGCTGCGCCGGTCGATCAAGTTCCCGAGTTTCCTGGCCGGCATCGACGCGGTGCGCCGGGTCGGCGAGCACGCGGAGAGCAAGGACCATCACCCGGATATCGATATCCGTTGGCGGACAGTTACTTTCGCTCTGGTCACGCACTCCGAGGGGGGCATAACCGAGAAGGACGTGGCCATGGCCCACGACATCGACGGGATCGTCGGGAGCTAGCCCTCCGACGTCGCCCGGTCTTCGACCGTCACGCCAGCGCGACGTTCGGGAGAGCGGTGACCGGCGGCGGCGATCCAGGCCAACGTCGCCACGGTCGCCACGATGTAGATCAGGCCGGCCCACGCCAAGTACCACGGCCGGCTGATCTGCCAGATGGTCGGCTGAGCGAAGAGCAGCAGCCACGGCACGCCGACGATGGTCAGCGCAAGCCAGCCCCACCCCACGATCCGGGCGCCGCGCCGCTCGCGCAGCGGCCCGTGAATCGCCCAGATCATCAGCGGTACCAGCCATACCCAGTGGTGAGTCCAGGAAATCGGCGACAGCAGCAGCCCGAACAACTCCACCACCAGCAACTTGCCCAGCCGATCGGTCGGGTCCAGCACCCGCCAGGCCAGGACGGCCAGCACCGCGGTGACGGCAATGGCGGCCAGGACCGGCGGGCCGAAGCCGGCGTCGTGGCCAAGGATCCGGGAGATGCCGCCGCGCCAGGATTGATTGATCGACGTTGCGATGGGGCCCACGCGATGCGCGTCGCCCAGCAGTTTCGTGAAGTAGTAGCGCGTCTGGTCCCCGGCCACCATTGCCGACACGCCGATGGTGGCCACGAAGACCACGAAGGAGAACGCCGCCGCGGCCCACCGCCGGACGCCGAGCAGGTAGACACCGGCGATCGCGGGCGTCAGCTTGATTCCGGCCGCCACGCCGACCAGCAGCCCCGACAGCCACCACCGCGTCGTCAACACGGCCAGCAGCACCCCGAGCATCAGCAACACGTTGACCTGCCCGTAGTCGAACGTGCTGCGCAGCGGCTCGATCCAGATCGTGACGGCCGTCCACGCCATGGCCATGCGTCGCCCGTCGGCCCCGGCCGCCACGCCGATCAACCGCTGGCTGATCCGGATCGCGGCGTACAGCGCGGCCATCGTCGCGACCTGCCACGCGAAGGCGACCACGCGGAAGGGCAGCAGGCTCAGTGGGTAGAACACCACCGCCGCGAAGGGCGGATAGGTGAACGGCAGCGGGAAGTTCGGCGTCTGATCGGCGTAGACGTAGCTGTACAGCGTGCCGGGATGGTCGAGCGCGGCGGCACC
>NZ_LZKH01000044.1:0-24172 GCF_001672745.1 Mycobacterium sp. E1386 | reverse complement strand
CATACCGGCGAGGTGCAACTGCGCGACGAGGCAAACTACATCGGGCCGACCATCAACCGCGCGGCGCGGCTGCGCGACCTGGGTCACGGGGGTCAGACGGTCCTGTCGGCCACGACAAGCGATCTGCTTGCCGACGGGCTGCCCGCCGACGCGTGGCTGTTGGACCTCGGCACCCATCCCCTGCGGGACCTTCCCCGACCCGAACGGGTTGCGCAACTGTGCCACGCCGACCTTCGCAATGACTTCCCACCGCTTCGCGCAGCCGCGCCGCGCGGTTGATGGTCGGCCCGATGTAGTTTGCCTCGTCGCGCAGTTGCACCTCGCCGGTATGCAGGCCGATCCGGAGACAGATCGGCGAAAGCACCGTGAGCTGCAACCGCAGCGCAAACGCGGCGGCATCGCTGGCACGGGCGAAGGCAACAACGAAGCTGTCACCCTCACCTTGTTCCACCGGGCGCACGCCGTTGTGGGCGGCCACCAGCTCCGACACCGCCTGGTCTAAGCGCACAACCGCGGCGCGCATATCGTCGGGTTGGGTTTGCCACAACCGCGTCGAACCCTCGACGTCGGCCAGCAGCAACGTCACGGTTCCGGTCGGGAGCTCGTTCAAGCCCAAATCGCTCCAGTTCAACGGCGGCGTATCCGCGCAACGCTCGGTCCCAGTCATGTTAGCCAGCGTGTAGTAATCGCGGGCAGCAAACATCAGCAGAAACGCCTACACACCCCGTCCGTTGCACCTGCCGGAATCTAGGCCCTTTGGCCAATGTTCTTCGCCACCCCAAATCCCATAGTCAGTTCATGGACTCGAGGAGGTCACAGATGAACAGCCAGACAGGCGTTGCCGGCAGCCGCGACTCGATCGACGCGCTCTTCACGACGGGTGTGCTACACGGCCACTACGACAGCCGCTTCGAGGATCTCGTCGCCGCCCTGGCCGACGAGGTCACGACCGGCGGCGAACTCGGCGCCGCCATCGCCATCGATGTCGACGGTGAGCTCGTCGTGGACATTTGGGGTGGACATGCTGATAGGGCGAAAACCCGGGAGTGGTCGGAAGACACCATCGTCAACGTCTTCTCGTCCACCAAGAATGTCACCGCTCTGGCGGGGCTGATGCTGGTCGACCGCGGTCTCATCGATCCGTTTGCCCCGGTAGCGAAGTACTGGCCCGAGTTCGCCGCGAACGGCAAGCAGGACATCGAAGTGCGCCACATCCTCAGCCATACCTCCGGGGTGTCCGGCTGGGAGATGCCCTTCACCCTCGAGGACGTCTACGACTGGAAGAAAGCCACTTCCCAACTTGCAGCTCAGGCGCCGTGGTGGCCACCGGGCACTGCCTCCGGCTACCACGCCGTGACCATCGGCCACCTCGTAGGCGAGATCGTCCGCCGGGTCACCGGCACGACGCTGAAGCAGTTTGTGCAGCGGGAGCTCGCCGAGCCGCTGGGCGCTGATTTGCAGATCGGTGCGCGGCCCGAGGACGACCACCGCATCGCCGAACTGGTTCCGCCCCCGCCGCTGGACGTCCCGCTCGACGCGATTCCCCATGACCATCCGATGTACAAGACGTTCGCCGCCATTCCGCCGGCTTCGGAAACCGCGCTGGCAGCCGAGACGACCGCATGGCGCCGCGCGGAGATCGGCTCGGCCAATGGACACGCCAACGCCCGTTCACTGGTCCGTGCTCTCTCGCCAATCGCGTTGGGCGGCATGGCCAGTGGGATACAGATCCTCGGCCCCGACACCATCGACCTGATCTTCGAGGAGCAGGCCATCGGCACCGACCTGGTGCTGGCCATGCCTGCACGGTGGGGCATCGGATTCGCCCTGCCCCATCCGGAGGCGGTGCCGGACATTCCCGACGAGAGGGTCTGCTACTGGGGCGGCTGGGGCGGCTCCATGGCGGTGATGCACCCCGACCGGCACACCACATTCGCTTATGTGATGAACAAGATGGGGCAAGTCACTTCGGCCGGAACCGAGCGCACGCGCAAATACACCCGGCTGATCTATCAGGGCCTCGGCTGACCGGTATCAGTAAGGCCGGCCACCTTCGGGCATCACGTACTCGGAGATCGGCGCACGGCCGCCGTTGACCGACGTTCCGCCGTTGATGATGCCGGGCGCCATTTCCAGCATGTTGTGCGGGAACCCGAATTTCGGCTTGGTCAGCGCGGTTAGCCGGGCCAGTTCATCGGCGCTGAGGTTCACGTCGACGGCGCGGACGTTGTCCTCGAGTTGCGAGAGCCTGCGCGCCCCGATGATGACCGAGGAGACGGCGGGCTGCGCGAGCACCCAGGCCAGTGCGACGCTGGCGACGTTCGTCTCGTGCGCCTTCGCGATGCCTTCGAGTTCGTCGATCAGCGCATAGGTCTTCTCGTTGAGGAATGCGTCGACCATCGCGCCGCGATCGGCGCCGCGTTGGCCGGCATTGGCTCGGGTGTACTTGCCGCTGAGCACGCCACTCTTCAGCGGCGACCATGGCGTGATGCCGAGGCCGAACTCCGCTGCCATCGGGGCCAGTTCTTGTTCGATGGAGCGTTCCAACAACGAGTACTCGACCTGCAGGCCGACGAAGCTCGACCAGCCACGGAACCGGGCGATGAGGTTGGCCTCGGCGATCTTCCACGCCGGGGTGTCCGAAACGCCGATGTAGCGGACCTTTCCGGCGCGGACGAGGTCGTCGAGCGCCGACATCGTCTCGTCGATCGGAGTGTTCGCGTCCCAAATGTGCAGCCAGTACATGTCGATGTAGTCGGTTTGCAGGCGCCGCAGGGAGTTCTCGCAAGCGTTGATCAGGGACTTACGGCCGGAGCCACCTCCGTTGGGATCGCCCGGATACAGGTTGCCGCTGAATTTGGTGGCTAGCACCAAGCGGTCCCGGCGGGCGGTGTTGCGACCGACGTGGTCGCCGATGATCTTCTCGGAATGGCTTCGGGTGTAGAAGTTGGCGGTGTCGATGAAGTTGCCGCCGAGTTCGGTATAGCGATCGATGATTTGTTGGGACTCTTCGACACTGGTGCCCCAGCCGAGGTCCTCGCCGAACGTCATGGCGCCCAGGCACAACCGGCTGACGCGCAATCCGGAGCGTCCGAGTGTCACGTACTGATCCAGGGGCATGAGGGCCGCCTTCCTGGTAAATTGTTCGATTATGGGGTTGTTCCATCCTAAACTAGTTCATGTCTGAACGATCGGGCAAGTCGATGCCGGCGATCGACGCGGCCAAGATCTGGTCGTTGAACTACCGCATGCTCCTGTCGGTCATCTCGTGCGCGGAGGCCGACATCTGCGCGCTGGGGCTCGAATCCAAGGAGCTGTTCCTGCTCGCCGAGATCGACGAGCATCCCTACCCCGCCGAACTGGCGGCGACGTTGAGCATGCCTAAGGCGACGGTCACCGTCTACCTCAAACGACTGGAAGCCGCGGGATTCGTGCGTCGTGAGATCGACGCCTCCGATCTGCGGCGCCATCGACTACTGCTCACCCCCGCCGGGCGCAAGGCCGCCGCGGACGGGTTGGCGCTGCTGTCCGACGAGTTCAACAAGCGTCTCGGGCGCCTCACTGCGGCGCAGCAAAAAGAGCTGAAAGGCCTGCTGGAGCGAATCGTCTGAACGCCTGGGCTAGTCTGACGTGTCGTGCGAGTTCTGGTGATCGGTTCGGGTGCACGAGAGCATGCGCTGTTGCTGGCGCTTCGGAAAGACCCCCAGGTCACGGGGCTATTCGTCGCTCCCGGCAACGCCGGTACCGCCCGCGTGGCCGAGCAGCACGACGTCGACATCACGTCGGGTTCCGACGTAGTCGCCCTGGCCCGCGAGCTCCGTGCCGACCTGGTGGTGATCGGTCCCGAGGTGCCACTGGTGCTGGGGGTGGCCGACGCACTGCGCGCCGCCGGCATCGTCTGCTTCGGGCCCAGCAAGGACGCCGCCCGCATCGAGGGCTCCAAGGCGTTCGCCAAAGAGGTCATGGCCGCGGCCGGCGTGCGTACCGCGGCCAGCGAAACCGTTGACAGCCCGGCGCATTTGGACGCCGCCCTGGATCGGTTCGGGCCTCCCGCGGGTGACCCCGCCTGGGTGGTCAAGGACGACCGGCTGGCCGCGGGCAAGGGCGTAGTGGTGACCGCGGACCGCGGCGTCGCCCGCGCGCATGCCGCCGGACTGCTCGAGGCGGGCCACCCGGTGTTGCTGGAGTCATATCTGGACGGCCCGGAGGTGTCGCTGTTCTGCGTCGTCGACGGCGAGACCGTGGTGCCGCTGCTGCCGGCGCAGGACTTCAAGCGCGTCGGCGACGGCGATACCGGACCCAACACCGGCGGCATGGGCGCCTACGCGCCGGTGCCGTGGCTTCCCGACGAGGTATACCGGGACATCGTCGCCAATATCGTGGAACCCGTTGCGGCGGAAATGGTTCAGCGTGGCAGCCCGTTCTGCGGGTTGTTGTACGTCGGACTTGCGATCACCACCAACGGTCCGGCCGTGGTCGAATTCAACTGCCGCTTCGGCGATCCGGAGACCCAGGCCGTGCTGGCGCTGCTGGAATCGCCGCTCGGGCAGCTGCTGTACGCGGCGGGCACCGGCAAGCTGGCCGACTTCGGCGATCTGCGTTGGCAAAAGGGGGCGGCGGTCACGGTGGTGCTGGCGGCGGAGAATTATCCCGGGCGCCCTCGGGTCGGGGACGTCGTCGCCGGCTCGGAAGCCGAGGGGGTGCTGCACGCGGGCACGGCGCGCCGCGATGACGGCGAGGTGATCTCGTCGGGTGGCCGCGTGCTATCGGTGGTGGGCACCGGCGCCGACCTCGCCGCCGCGCGATCGCAGGCCTACCAGCTGATGCGGTCGATCCGACTGCCGGGCAGCCACTTCCGAAGCGACATCGCGCTGTTGGCGGCCGAGGGCAAGATCAACGTCTAGAAACCCGCGGCCTGGCCGTCGCGGCGGGGATCGCTCGCCGCGAAATAGCCGCCGTCGAGCCGCCAAATCGCCTGGCAGCTGCCGAACTGGTTGTAGTCGTCCACGGCAACCAGGTCATGTCCGCGGCGGCAAAGCTCGTCCAGCGTCGCGGCCGGGAAGCCTTTCTCGCAGCTGACCTGCATGCCCTGCACCCACCGAAACCGCGGGCCGTCACACGCGGCCTGCGGATTCTGTCCATGGTCGGCGATGCGCACCATCACCTGCGTGTGACCCTGAGGCTGCATCGTTCCGCCCATCACGCCGAAGCTCATCACGGGAGCGCCGTCTTTGGTGACAAAGCCCGGGATGATCGTGTGGTATGGCCGTTTGGCCGGCCCAACCTGGTTCGGGTGTCCTTCGGCCGCAGCGAAATTCGCACCACGGTTCTGCAGCGCTATCCCGGTGCCCGGCACCACGACACCGGACCCGAACCCCATGTAGTTCGACTGGATCATCGACACCATCATCCCCGCGGCGTCGGCGGCGGTCAGGTACACGGTTCCCCCGCTCGGAGCGCCCGCTGACGCCGGCCTTGCCCGGGCGCGATCGATCAGGGCCGCGCGTTGCCTCAGGTAGTCGGCGTCCAGCAGGTGTTCCGGGCGGACCGGCATGTGCTCGATGTCGGCGACGTAGGCCTGCGCGTCGGCAAAGGCCAGCTTCACCGCCTCGATCTGCAGGTGCACGCTGTCCGCGGAATCGACTGGGAACGAGCCCATGTCGAAGTGCTGCAGGATTCCCAGGGCGATCAGCGCCACGATCCCGTGACCGTTGGGCGGGAGCTCGTGGACGGTGTACCCGCGATACGTGCCGCTGATGGTCCCCACCCAGTCGGCGCGGTGAGCGGCGAGGTCGCTGGCGCGCATCGCGCCGTCGTTGGCCAGCGCGTGCGCCTCGAGTTGAGCGGCCAGCTCTCCGCGGTAGAACGCGTCGCCGTTGGTTGCGGCGATCTTCTCGAGCGTGGTGGCCTGTTCGGCAAAGCTGAACCGCTCACCCGGTTTGGGCGCCCGGCCGTCGGGCATGAAGGCGCCGGCGAACCCGGGCTGCCTTTCGAACAGCGCTATCTGCGCCGCCCATTGCTCCGCGACGGTCGGTGAGAGCAGGAACCCGTTGCGGGCGTAGCGGATTGCGGGCTCGAAGAGCTTTTCGAACTGGAGCTTGCCGAACTTGGCGTGCAGTTCGGTCCACGCCGACACCGCGCCGGGCACGGTGACCGCATTCCAGCCGACCACGGGAACGGCGTTGCCGCCGAAGTATTCCGGCGTCCAGGCCCCGGGCGAACGGCCAGACGCATTAAGCCCGTGCAACCGCCGGCCGTCCCACACGATGGCGAAGGCGTCCGAGCCAATGCCGTTGGAGACGGGCTCCACCACCGTGAGCGCGATGGCGGTGGCGATGGCCGCGTCCACCGCGCTTCCTCCCTCGGCGAGCATCTGCAGGCCCGCTTGGGCTGCCAGCGGTTGTGACGTGCACACAACGTTTTCCGCCAGCATGGGCTTGCGCGGCCAGGCGTAGGGGAACTCCCAATCGAAAGATGCCGTCACCTTCGCGAGCGTAGCGCCGGCGGCACACTCGGTGCCCACCGCCGCGCCAGCATGACGCTCGGCGGCCAAGGGCACCTACGCCGTCAGCAGCGGCGCCATCCAGGTCAGCTCGGCGGGCAGCTGCGAACTCCAGAACTCCCCGTTGTGCCCGCCGGGCGAGAAACCACCCGCTGGCGGATGCGGCAGTTGCGCGATGAACTGCTTGGTCGCGGCGTAAAACGGATCGCTGTCGCCGCAATCGACCCGAATGGGAATCGACCCCAGCGCGGGCATCCCAAACACCGAATTCGCCGCGAAGTCGTCGGGCCCGTCGAAGGCACCGGGCGCGGCCGCGCCGGAGGAGAGCCACAGTGCGGGACTGACCGCGCAGATCGCCGCGGTGCGCGCCGGACCCAGTCGGCCCCCGAGCAGCAACGCGCCGTAACCGCCCATCGACCAGCCCAAGAACGCCACCCGCGAGGTGTCCAGGCCCTGGCCGCTCAACATCGGGATCAGCTCGTCGAGCACCATGGCCCCGCTGTCCTCGCCGGACGCCCTCTTGTGCCAATAACTGCCGCCACCGTCGACGGCGACCACCGCAAACGGCGGCAAGCCCGCGTTGACGGCTTGGGCCAGGCCCTGTTCCACACCGCCGGCCATCACCGTGGATGCGTCGCTGCCCTTGCCGTGCAGCGCGATGACCGGTCGCAGCGTCTTCGTTTGTCCGGGCGGTCGTGCGATGGCCCAATTGGTGTTGATCCCGCCGCGCGCCGCCGAGACGAAGGAACCCGTCACCATGGTGGGCGCCGGCTGACCCGGGGGAGCCGGTTCCAGAGGTGGGGCCGGCGGCGGCGCCAGCGGCGCCTGGGTGCCGGCCGGCGAGAGCGGCATGGCTTGAGATGGCCGGGGCTTGAACAGGATGTCGAGCGCGTACGTGCCCGCCGCACCCGCGGCGGCGCTGGCGCCGAGACCCAGCAGGGCGCGGCGGCTCAAGTCGGGCATGCGGGCCATCATGCCATGTTGGCTTGGTGGGCCGTTTGGCCGAAATGGCAATGCAGTACCACTTTGGCTGGCACGATGGCTACTCGTGACGGCAGCAGTCACTCCTAAGGGAGAACGTCGGCGGTATGCGCTCGTTAGCGCCGCCGCCGAGCTGCTTGCCGAAGGCGGATTCGATGCCGTGGGTCACCGCGCGGTCGCTCGGCGGGCCGGACTGCCGTTGGCGTCCACTACGTATTACTTCTCGTCCCTTGATGATTTGATCGCGCGCGCGGTCGAACACATCGCGATGATCGAGGTGGCGCAGCTGCGGTCGCGGGTTACCGCCCTTTCCCGCCGGCGCCGCGGACCGGAGACCATCGCCGAGGTGTTGGTCGATCTACTTGTCGGCGACGTGTCCAGCCCCGGACTCAGCGACCAGTTGATCTCGCGCTACGAGCGACACATCGCGTGCACCCGGCTGCCCGCATTGCGCGAGACCATGCGTCGCAGCCTGCGGCAGCGCGCCGAGGCCGTCGCCGAGGCCATCGAGCGATCGGGCCGCACGGTGCACATCGAGCTGGTGTGCACGCTGATCTGTGCGGTCGACGGCTCGGTGGTGTCCGCGTTGGTCGAGGGCCGCGATCCCCGCGCGGCGGCGCTGGGGACGGTGGTCGATCTCATCGAGGTGCTTGCCCCCATTGATCAGCGGCCCGTGCGGTCGGCCGGCAGCGAAGGCGTCACGATGTACCCGGTGGTGAAGTCGCCGTAGATCGTCACGTCCGCCGGACAGCGCTGCGCGTACAGCGCCACATAGGCGCAGACGACGGCGTCGACGGGATCCTCGGCGCGGCGCAGCTCGCTTTTGCGCTCGGCGGTGGTTACGCGCTTGCGCAGCCTGGCCCACTCTTCATTGCCCGCCACATGCATGGGCACCGCAGCGTGCGCGAGCTTCTCGATGCCGTCCATCAGCAAGAGCAGCTCGGATTTGAGCTGATCGACGCCGCGGCCGGGCTTCGCCTTGTACTTGAGCGTTCGTGCCAGCCGGAACAGCACCACGGTTGCCGGATGCGGGTAGACCTCGATGGCACGCCGGGACGCAGGTGACCGCGGGTCCATGTCGAGGCCCATCGCCCCCGCCAGTCGCGCCGCGCGCGGACCGTCGGCGAATTCCGGTTTCGCCGTGTTGGCCGGGTGCGCCCCGGCTTGAAACTTGCGGAAGTCGCGGTTGAGCGCCGCTTCGGCGGGTCGCTGGCCGGTCGGGTTGGTCACCACCAGCGGCGCGTCGAATCCCACCAGGCACTGCCCCCGCACATAGGGCGACAAGGCGGCGAGCACCGCCGCGTCGTCGCCGACCGCGTCGATGTGCACGAGGCGGCCCCCGGCGTCGACGACCGCGACCCCGGTGGGATTGCGCCCGGCCCAGGCGAGATCGACGCCGGCGAAGTACATCCTGCCCAGGGTATGGGCGCCGGATCGTAAGCTCTATGTCTGTGAGCATTCCGAACGTCCTGGCCGCCCGGTACGCCAGCGCGGAAATGGTCGCGATCTGGTCGCCGGAGGCCAAGGTCGTCGCGGAACGCCGGCTGTGGCTGGCCGTGCTGCGCGCCCAGGCGGAGCTCGGGGTGGACGTTCCGCAGGACGCCATCGCCGACTACGAGCGGGTGCTCGAGGACGTCGATCTGGCCTCGATCGCGGAGCGCGAGCGGTCGCTGCGCCACGACGTCAAGGCCCGCATCGAGGAGTTCAACGCGCTGGCCGGTCACGAGCACGTGCACAAGGGCATGACCAGCCGCGACTTGACCGAGAACGTGGAGCAGTTGCAGATTCGGCGGTCCCTGGAGTTGGTCTTCTCCCATGGAATCGCGGTGGTGGCGCGGCTCGCCGAACGTGCGGTGTCCTACCGCGATCTGGTGATGGCCGGGCGCAGCCACAACGTCGCCGCGCAGGCCACCACCTTGGGCAAGCGGTTCGCATCCGCCGCGCAAGAGACGCTGATCGCGTTGACGCGGCTGCGCGAGTTGATCGACCGCTACCCGCTGCGCGGTATCAAAGGACCGATGGGCACCGCCCAGGACATGTTGGACCTGCTCGACGCCGACGCGGTAAAGCTGGCAGAACTCGAACGTCGCGTGGCCCAATTCCTGGGCTTTGCAACGGTTTTGACCAGCGTCGGGCAGGTTTATCCGCGATCGCTCGACCACGACGTGCTCTCCGCGCTGGTGCAGCTCGGCGCCGGACCCTCGTCGATGGCCCATACGATCCGGCTGATGGCCGGGCACGAGCTCGTCACCGAGGGATTCGCTCCGGGCCAGGTCGGCTCGTCGGCGATGCCGCACAAGATGAACACCCGCAGTTGCGAACGGGTCAATGGGCTGCAGGTGGTGCTGCGCGGTTACGCTTCGATGGCTGCCGAGCTTGCGGGCGCGCAGTGGAACGAGGGCGACGTGTTCTGCTCGGTGGTGCGCCGAGTTGCGTTGCCGGACAGCTTCTTTGCCATAGACGGGCAGATCGAGACGTTCTTGACCGTGCTCGACGAGTTCGGTGCCTACCCCGCGGTGATCAGCCGCGAGCTGGATCGCTACCTGCCGTTCTTGGCCACGACCAAGGTCCTCATCGCGGCGGTCCGCGCGGGGATGGGGCGCGAGGCCGCGCACCATGTGATCCGAGAGCACGCGGTCGCGACGGCGCTGGCCATGCGGGAGCAGGGCGCGGAGCCCGATCTGCTGGAGCGGTTGGCCGCCGACGAGCGACTGCCGCTGGACCGGGCTGCGCTGGATTCGGCGCTGGCCGACAAGAAGGCGTTCATCGGCGCCGCCGGCGATCAGGTGGACGAGGTGGCCGCTGCGGTGGACGCGCTGGTAAGCCGCTACCCGGACGCCGCCAAGTACGCCCCGGGCGCGATCCTGTGACCCTCGCCGGCGCGCTCGCGGGGATCGACTTCACCGATCTGGACAATTTCGCCAACGGATTTCCGCACGACTTGTTCGCCATCCACCGCCGCGAGGCGCCGGTGTACTGGCACGAGCCGACCGACAACACCCCCGACGGCGAGGGCTTCTGGTCCGTCGCCACCTATGCGGAAACGCTTGAGGTACTGAAGGATCCGGCGACCTACTCCTCCGTCACGGGCGGCGGCCGACCGTATGGCGGCACCCTGCTACAGGATCTGTCCATCGCCGGGCAAGTACTCAACATGATGGACGACCCGCGCCACTCACAGATACGGCGACTCGTCAGCTCCGGGCTGACACCGCGAATGATCCGGCTGGTCGAAGACGATCTGCGGGCGCGGACGCGCCGGCTGCTGGACGCCGTGGTGCCCGGCGAACCGTTCGACTTCCTGGTCGACATCGCCGCCGAGCTGCCGATGCAGATGATCTGCATCCTGTTGGGAGTGCCCGAATCCGAACGACATTGGCTGTTCGAGGCCATCGAGCCGCAATTCGACTTCGGCGGCTCGCGCAAGGCCACGATGTCGCAGCTGTCGGTGGAGGAGGCCGGGTCGCGGATGTACGAATACGGCCAGCAGCTGATCGCGTCGAAGCGGGCGGAGCCAACCGACGACATGTTGTCGGTCGTGGCGAACGCGATGGTCGACGACGCGGATGCGCCGTCCCTATCGGATCTCGAGCTCTACCTGTTCTTCAGCCTGCTGTTCAGTGCCGGCGCGGAGACGACGCGCAACGCCGTCGCCGGAGGGCTGCTGGCGCTGGCCAACCATCCCGAGCAATTACGCGCGCTGCGAGCGGATCTCGACGCGCTGCCGACCGCCGTCGAGGAGATCGTGCGGTGGACGTCGCCGTCGCCGTCCAAGCGGCGCACCGCTACCCGCGGCGCGACGCTCGGCGGGCAGCCGATCGAGGCGGGCCAGAAGATCCAGATCTGGGAGGGCTCAGCGAATCGCGACCCCGCGGTATTCGAGCGCGCCGACGAGTTCGATGTTGCCCGAAAGCCCAACCCGCACTTGGGGTTCGGTCAAGGCGTGCATTATTGCCTGGGTGCCAACCTGGCCCGCCTGGAACTGCGCGTGCTCTATGAGGAGCTGTTCTCCCGGTTCGGCGGCGTGCGGGTTGTGCGGCCGGTCGAATGGGCTCGCAGTAATCGGCATACCGGCATCCGGCACCTGGTTGTGGAACTCCTCGAGGAACGGTGACGATCCGACGCGCCGAGGCCGAGCCGACGCCGGACGTCTTCGCCGCGGTCATGGCGACCGGAATCCTGTCGATCGCCGCGCACAACCACGGCTACCGCTGGATCAGTGACACGCTGGGCGTCGTCGCCACCGTCGGCCTCGTGTTCTTGGTAGCGCTGGTGGCCACGACAACCGTCGCCAGGCGCGAGAAGTTGCGTTGGGATCTGGCGGATCCTGATGTCACCCTTCGGTTGTTCACCTTCGTTGCCGCCTGCGCGGTGATCGACACCCGGTTGTCGTCCAACGTGTGGGTCCTGCGGGTGCTCGGCGCGGTAGGGCTCTCGTCCTGGTTGGTGCTGGTCGGGCTCACCGCGCGGAACATGTTGGCGCGCCGCTGGCCGGCGCTGCGCGACCACGCCCACGGGGCGTGGGAACTGGGTAGCGTGGGAAGCTCCGGGCTGGCGATCGTCATCGCCCGGGCGGCGTATGAAACCGGTCATCGGTGGTGGCTGACCGTAGCCGTGGCCGTTTGGGTGGCGGCGATCCTCATCTATGGCCTGATGACCTGGTTGATCCTGTGGCGGGTAATCAACGAGCGACAGGACCGGGACGGATTCGAGCCGGACACCTGGATCCTGATGGGCGGCATGGCGATTGCGACGCTGGCCGGCGACAACATCCACGCCGTGGCCCCCGCGTGGCTGGCCGGCCCCGTGCGCATCGTCACGGTCGTGACGTGGGTGACGGCCACCCTGTGGATACCGCCACTGATCTACTTCGGCCTGCACCGGATCAGCAGGCGTCCCAACATGTTGCGCTTCGCCGGGGTGTGGTGGGCGCTCGTGTTCCCGCTGGGCATGTACTCCGCGGCCAGCTACGCCATGGCCAACGAGATCGGCCAGCGGTCATTGCTGACCGTTTCGCTCGTCTTCTTTTGGGATGCGTTGGCGGCGTGGCTCGTTGTCGTCGTCGCCGGGTTGTTGCTCCTGGGCCGCGCGCTGCTACAGGCCGCCGATCGAGATGCCGGCCGCGCGTAGTTCGAGCGCGGCCAGGGCCCGGATGGTGAGCGGATCCTCCCGGCGCCACCCACCGACCGGATCCGCGCTGACCGCGGCGAGCTTTCCCGGCGGACGGTTCGTCAATGCCCGCAAGGCAAGGAGTTGCTCACCGGCCGGGGTCGCGGCCAACGCGGTGACGGTCAACTTCCGTCGAAAGAACCGCAGCCGCAGGAGAAGCCACGGCACGTCCGCGACGAGGATGGGGACGGCGGCGATGGCCATCGCCAGCAGGACCGCAAGCCAGCTGGCGGTGGAGTCCAAGTCGTGGCCCGCGCCCGCAAGATCGAGCGCCGCCTGGCTGGCGGAGTTCAGCGGCTGGCTGACCGCGTCCCCCACCAAAGGGATCTGCTGGGCGCCGTGGCCGGCCGACGCCAGATTGCCGGCGATGCCATGCGCGCCGCTCTCGACTTGCCGGCCGGCGTCCGCGATCGTCGAAACGGCGTCGTAAACCGCCAGTCCGACTAGCAGCCAGATAGCGGTCCACAGGACGACGGCGAAGTCGCTGAGCAGCTGGACCATCAGCCGGCCGGGTCGGGTGGAGTAGGGCAAAAACCGCGGGGTCATAGTCTCGATCCCAGCACAGCTCCCGACGCGCGGCCCCTTCCCGGGTGCCCGATAGGCTGACCCGATGCGCCCCGCACTGTCCGACTATCGGCACCTGGCCAGCGGCAAGGTCCGCGAGATTTATGGCGTCGACGACGAACATCTGCTGCTGGTCGCCACTGACCGGATCTCGGCGTACGACTACGTCCTCGACAGCATCATCCCGGACAAGGGCCGCATCCTCACCGCGATGAGCGTCTTCTTCTTCGGCCTTGTCGACGCTCCCAATCACCTGGCCGGGCCACCGGATGACCCACGGATCCCCGAGGAGGTCCTTGGCCGTGCCCTGGTGGTGCGGCGGCTGGAGATGCTGCCGGTGGAGTGCGTTGCGCGCGGCTACCTCACCGGGTCGGGATTGCTGGACTATCAGGCGACCGGGAAGGTCTGCGGCATCACCCTGCCTCCCGGCCTCGTCGAGGCCAGCAAGTTCTCCGAACCACTGTTCACCCCCGCCACTAAAGCGGCGCTGGGGGATCACGACGAGAACATCTCGTTCGACCGGGTGATCGAATTAGTGGGCGGGGTTTATGCCAACCAGCTGCGCGACCGCACGCTGCAGATCTATGTTCAGGCCGCCGACCACGCTTTGACGAGGGGAATCATCGTCGCCGACACGAAGTTTGAGTTCGGCACCGACCGCGACGGCAATCTGCTTCTGGCCGATGAGATCTTCACGCCGGACTCCTCGCGATACTGGCCGGCCGAGGATTACCGGGTCGGGGTTGTGCAGACGAGCTTCGACAAGCAATTCGTCCGTAACTGGCTCACCAGCCCCGAGTCGGGTTGGGACCGCCATGGTTCGCAACCACCGCCACCGCTGCCCGACTACATCATCGATGCCACTCGCGGCCGCTATATCGATGCCTACGAACGCATTTCCGGCCTGAGTTTCGACGACTGGATCGGCGCATGACGGATACAGGCGCCAGCGCGTCGGCGCCGCCCGTCGCCAAGCGCGAGGAGACCCGACGCGAGCATCACGGAGACGTCTTCATCGACCCCTACGAGTGGCTGCGCGACAAGTCGGACCCCGAAGTCATCGCCTACCTTGAGGCGGAAAACGACTACGTCGACCGGATGACGGCCGATCTAGAACCCTTGCGGCAGAAGATCTTCGATGAGATCAAGGCGCGTACCAAGGAGACCGACTTGTCGGTTCCGACGCGACAGGGCGACTGGTGGTACTACGCCCGAACCTTCGAAGGAAAGCAGTACCGCGTCCAGTGCCGTTGTCCGGTGAGCGATCCCGATGACTGGGATCCGCCGACACTGGAAGAGGACACCGAAATACCCGGCGAGCAGATCCTGCTCGACTCGAACGCCGAGGCGCACGGTCACGAGTTCTTCGCGCTCGGTGCCGCCACCGTCAGCCTGGACGGAAATCTGCTGGCATATTCCGTCGACACCATCGGCGACGAACGCTATACGCTGCGCTTCAAAGACCTGCGCACCGGCGAGCTGTATCCGGACCAGATCGCCGACATCGGGGCGGGCGCGACCTGGGCGGCCGATAACCGCACCGTGTACTACCTGACCCTGGATGAGGCCCACCGCCCGGACAAGGTCTGGCGCTACCGGGTCGACTCCGGCGAGGCCGCGGAGTTGGTGTATCACGAGGCCGACGAACGGTTTTGGCTCGGCGTGGGGCTCACCCGGAGCGAGACCTATGTATTGATCGCATCGGGTTCCTCCATCACCTCCGAGTACCGGTACGCCGACGCCGCCGACCCGCGTGCAACCTTCACAGTCGTGCTGCCGCGGCGCGAAGGCATCGAGTACGCCGTCGAGCATGCGGTGGTCGGTGGGCAGGACCGGTTCCTGATTCTGCACAACGAGGCCGCGGTGAACTTCACGCTGACCGAAGCGCCGGTGAGCGATCCGACCCGGCAGCGCACGCTGATCCCGCACCGCGACGACGTGCGACTCGACGGCGTCGACGCCTTCGCCGGCCATCTGGTGGTCAGCTACCGGCGGGAGGCGTTGCCCAGGCTCCAGGTGTGGCACATCGATTCCGGAGGGGAATACGGTGAGCCCGAGGAGATTACGTTCGACTCGGAGCTGATGTCGGCCGGTCTTGCGGGCAACCCGAACTGGGATGCACCCAAGTTGCGAATCAGAGCGGGGTCGCTGGTCATCCCGGCGCGGGTATACGACATCGACTTTGCCACCGGGGAACGAACCTTGCTGCGCGAGCAACCCGTCCTCGGCGGTTACCGCACCGAGGACTACGTAGAGCGGCGCGACTGGGCCGTTGCGGACGACGGGACCCGCATCCCGGTATCCATCGTGCACCGTGCGGGGATCGAATTCCCAGCGCCGGCCTTGCTTTACGGCTATGGCGCCTACGAGATATGCACCGACCCCAGCTTCTCCATCGCTCGGTTGTCGCTGCTCGACCGCGGAATGGTCTTCGCCATCGCCCACGTCCGCGGTGGCGGTGAGATGGGCCGGCCGTGGTACGAGCACGGGAAGCTGTTGGAGAAGAAGAACACCTTCACCGACTTCGTAGCCGTGGCAAGGCACTTGGTCGACACGGGTGTCACCCGGCCGCATCAGCTGGTGGCGCTGGGCGGCAGTGCGGGCGGCCTGCTGATGGGGGCGGTCGCCAACCTGGCGCCGGATCTCTTCGCCGGCATCCTGGCGCAGGTCCCGTTCGTCGACCCGCTGACCACCATCCTCGATCCCTCCTTGCCGCTGACCGTCACGGAATGGGACGAATGGGGAAACCCATTGCAGGACAAAGATGTCTATTCCTACATGAAGTCATATTCGCCCTACGAGAATGTCGAGGCCAAGCAGTACCCGGCCATTTTGGCGATGACTTCCCTGAACGACACCAGGGTCTACTACGTAGAGCCGGCCAAGTGGGTGGCGGCGTTGCGGCACGCCAACGCCAACGGCAGTCCGATTCTGCTGAAGACCCAGATGAACGCCGGACACGGCGGGGTCAGTGGTCGCTACGAGGCGTGGCAGGAGACCGCGTTCCAGTACGCCTGGCTGTTGGCTGTGGCCGAAGGCCACAGCGATGGCGGCGGCTCTGGAGAACGGTGACGGCGGCTCACCCTTCGACCGCGTGGCTCGGTACCTTCTTCGGCAAGAACCACGCCGGAATCATCGTCAACGCGACCAGCACGACAGCCAGCACGTAGACCACCGTGTAGGCGTGGGAAAGACCGTTCATGAGGTTGCCCGCGAAATCGGGACTGGTCGTCTGCCGCGGAATGGCAGAAGGGTCGACCGCCTGCCCACGTCTGGCGGCGTCACCTTGCAGAGCCGCCAACTTGTTTGCACTGGCGATGTACGCGTTGTGATTGAACTGATTGGTCAGTATCACCGCCATCAAGGCGGCTCCGATCGAGCCACCGATCTGTTGGTTGACGCTCATCAACGTCGTCCCGCGGGCGATCTGATGCGGCGCCAGCGACTGCATCAGCGCCGCATTGAGCGGCGTCGTGGTGAAGCCTATGCCCAGGCCCATGACCGTCAACCCGACCAGCAGCATCGGTTGATAGGCGGCCTGCCTGGACACTCCGAAGGTGAAGATGCCCAGACCCACGGCCATCAGCGCGAGGCCGGCCACCACGATCTTGCCTGGCCCCCGCCGGTCCACGAATGCCCCGCCGAGCGGCATGGTCACCAGCGCACCGACTCCTACCGGCACCATGTGCAGCCCGGCCTGCATCGGGGTTTCGTGCATAACGACCTGGAAATAGCTCGGAACCAGCAGCCCGGCGCCAACGAACGCAACGGCGAATACCAGCAACGTCACGTTGACTTCGGTGACTACGCGGTTCTGGAAAAGCCGCAGGTCAATCAGTGGGTGATCGGCGCGATACCAGGCATGCAAGACGAATGCGACGATCAAGGCCAGCCCGAGAAGAGCCGGTACCAGGACGTAGCGGTCGGCCACTGTGCCCCGGCCCGGGATGGACGACACCCCGATCAGGAACGCCGCCACGCCGGGCGACAGCAGTAGCACACCGACGAAGTCGAATGCCTCCGACGGGGCCGAGCGGTCTTTGGCGAACATGACCGCCGCGAGAGCGAACGCGGCGAGACCGACCGGCAGGTTGACGAAGAAGATCCATTTCCAGCCGTAGGAATCGATCAGCCACCCGCCCAGAATCGGGCCACCGATGGGGCCGAGCAGAATTGGGAGGCCGCCGATGGCCATGAGGCGGCCGACACGTTTGGGGCCGGCCTCGCGCGTCAGGATCACAAAACTCAGCGGCAACAACATGCCACCGCCCACACCCT
This sequence comes from Mycobacterium sp. E1386, assembly GCF_001672745.1. NCBI lineage: Bacteria > Bacillati > Actinomycetota > Actinomycetes > Mycobacteriales > Mycobacteriaceae > Mycobacterium > Mycobacterium sp. E1386. The sequence goes on along the minus strand of NZ_LZKH01000044.1, from coordinate 6,678 downwards.
GGACTACTCGAAAGATGATGAGTGTCAGGATGTTCGGCGCCAACGCGCACAGGAGTGAGCCCAGCGTGAAGAGCAAGATCGAACCCATGAAGAGCCGTTTGGTGCCGAACCGGTCGGCAGCCCAACCCGTTATCGGGATCACAGTCGCGAAGGCGAGCATGTAGCCGGCGATGGTCCAGGAGACGATGGCCTGGGTCGAGCCGAACTGCGCGAGGAAGGTGGGCTGCGCGACCAGCACCACGGTGTTGTCCAAGATCGCCATGATGCAGGCCAGCCCGCACACCCCGGCGATGCGGAGCAGCGCAGCGTCCAGTTTGTCGGGAGACTCGTGTTTGTCCGTGTCCGACTGCCCGGTTGGAGGGGGGTCGCCCGCGGCATCGGAAGGGGCGGAATAGGCCTTCTGCATCGTGTTGCCGAGCATATCTATACCGATACCCTCGCGTAGAAGCTTTTAGGCGTTTGGTTCGTCTGTCGCCCTTTTCCTGCTGGCCAGACGGGTGACCGGTGGTCGGAGCGAAAATGTTCACTCGGGGGCGGGCCAGTGAACCGTTCGACAAGCTCGTGACGGCCCGACCGCCGCCGCGCTGGGCGGCCTCGGGCTATTCACCCAATGTTTGGCTCGCCGGCTTTTTCGGCAGAAAGGACGCCGGAATTATCGTGAACATCACCAACACCACCGCTATCACAAATACCGCCGTATAGGCGTGGGAAAGATCGTGTGCGACGTTGGCCCAAAAACCGGCGTCAAGCGTCTGGTGCGGCATCGCGGACTGGTCGACCGGCACCCCGCTGACGGCGGCCTGCTGCTGTAGCGCCGCAAACTTGTTCGCGGCGACGATGTTGTCGCTCCGGTTGAACTGATTGGTCAGGATCATCGACATCAGCGCGGTGCCCACCGACCCGCCCACCTGATGGCTGACACTCATCAACGTCGTGCCCCGGGCGATCTGGTGCGGGGCAAGCGCCTGCACCGCGGCGACCGACAGCGGCATCATGGTGCAGCCCATCCCGAGGCCCATGATCGCGAGGCCGATCAGCAGCGTGGGCAGGTAGTCGGCTTGCCTGGCGACACCGATGGCGAACGTGCCCAGGCCTGCAGTGATCAGCGTGATGCCGACCAGCACGATCTTGCCGGGGCCCTGCCGGTCCACCAGCGGCCCGGTCAGACGCATGGTCAGCATGGCGCCGAGTCCCTGGGGGATCATGCGCAGGCCCGCCTGCATCGGCGTCTGGTGCAGCACCTGCTGGAAGTAACTCGGAAGCAGCAAGCCGGCACCGAAAAAGGCGCCGGCAAACACCAGCATCGTCACATTGGCGTGAGTGAGCACGGGGTTGCGGAACAATCTCAGATCGATGAGGGGGTGATCCGCACGGCGCCACGCGTGCGCAACGAACCCGGCGATCAAGCCCAGACCGATGGTCGCCGGTATCAGCACGCGGCGATCTGCCACGGTCCCGCAGTGCGGGATCGATGACACCGCGAACAGGAATGTCGCGAGGCCGGGGGACAGCAGCAGCACGCCGACGAGGTCGAAGGTCTCCGACCGCGCCGGGTGGTCCCGGGGAAAGATGATGGCCCCGAGCACGATCGTGATGACTCCGATCGGCAGGTTGATCAGAAAGATCCACCGCCAGCTCGAGGTGCCGATGAGCCAGCCGCCCATGATCGGACCACCGATCGGGGCCAGCAGCATCGGGATGCTCAGGATCGACATCAGGCGACCGAGCCGCAAGGGGCCCGCTTCGCGGGTCAAGATCATGAAACTCAGGGGCAACAGCATGCCGCCGCCGATGCCTTGGGCCACCCGAAAGATGATGAGCTGCAAGACGTTTGCGGCCAACGCGCACAGCAGTGAGCCCAGCGTGAACGCCAGCACGGAGCCCATGAAGAGTCGCTTGGTGCCGAACCGGTCGGCCGCCCACCCGGTGATCGGTATGACGGTCGCCAACGCCAGGGTGTAGCCGGTCATCGTCCATGCGACGACGGCCTGCGAGGAGGCGAATTGGTCGATGAAGGTGCGCTGCGCGACGCTGACGACGGTGACATCCACGATCGCCATCACCGTGGCCAGGATGCATACGCCGGAAATGCGCAACAGTCCAGCATCCAGCTTGTCGGGATAGACCGGCTCACCCTCGCCCAGCTGCGGGGCGGGGACGTAAGGCAGCGGGGTGTCGGCCGCTGCGTACGGGGCCTGATCCATGGCGTTGCTTAGCATATCGAACCGATTCCCTCCGCGGTCGCCCGTAGGCCCATGCCGCGCGGCCGAATCTGCAGGACCTGCGGTACCGATATACGCCTGCCGTCTGCGTGTCCTTCACCATTCCGACACCTGAGATCGTCAAACTGCGGGTGTGGCTGGAAAATTGATCGTCTCGGTCTCGGGGATAGGCGAACGTACCCTGCCTGACGTTGAGGCGTTCTGCGCGCAAATGGATGCCCGTAACGTGCCGGTGTCGCTGTTGGTGGCACCCCGGCTCAGTGGTGACTACCGACTCGACCACGACCCGCGCACCGTCGAATGGTTGACCGACCGGCGTTCCGGCGGCGATGCGATCGTGCTGCACGGCTACGACGACGCGGCCACCAAGAAGCGGCGCGGCGAGTTCGCGATCCTTCGGGCACACGAGGCAAACCTGCGGCTGATGGCTGCCGACCGGGTGCTCGAGCACCTCGGGCTGCGCACGCGGCTGTTCGCGGCGCCCGGCTGGGTGGTGTCCCCGGGAGTGATCAAGGCCTTGCCGGACAACGGTTTTCGCCTGCTTGCCGACCTGCATGGCATTACCGACCTGGTTCGGCACACCACGGTGCGCTCCCGGGTGTTGGGTATCGGGGAGGGTTTTCTCACCGAACCGTGGTGGTGCCGGATGGTGGTGCTGTCCGCCGAGCGGATCGCCCGGCGCGGCGGGGTGGTGCGGGTCGCCGTAGCCGCTCGTCACCTGCGCAAACCCGGTCCGCTGCAGGCGATGGTGGACGCCGTCGATCTGTCGCTGATGCACGGCTGTGCGCCCGCGGTTTACCGCTGGCGGCGCGATAAGGCGATTCTCGACGCGGCCTGACCAAGCGTCCCCTCAACCCGTCCGGCGCGGGCACTACCCTGGTCCGACATGAGCGATTCTTCGGCCGCGGGGTTCGGCGCCGATGCCATCATCGTGGGGGCGGGACTCGCAGGGCTGGTCGCCGCCTGCGAACTGGTGGACCGGGGCCTGCGGGTGCTGATCGTCGACCAGGAGAGTAGCGCCAACCTGGGTGGGCAGGCGTTCTGGTCGTTCGGCGGCCTGTTCTTCGTCGACAGCCCCGAGCAGCGCCGTCTGGGGATCCGCGACAGCCACGAACTCGCCCTGCAGGACTGGCTCGGTACCGCAGCGTTCGACCGGCCCGAGGACTACTGGCCACGCCAATGGGCGCACGCCTACGTCGATTTCGCTGCGGGGGAGAAGCGCCGTTGGCTGCGTGACCGGGGACTCAAGCTCTTTCCGTTGGTGGGTTGGGCCGAACGTGGCGGGTACGACGCACAGGGCCATGGCAATTCGGTGCCTCGCTTCCACATCACCTGGGGCACCGGACCCGCTTTGGTCGACATCTTCGCCCGTCAGCTGCGGGACCGCTCGACAGTGCGCTTCGCGCACCGCCACCAGGTCGACGAGTTGATCGTCGAGGGCGGCGCGGTGATCGGCGTCCGGGGCACTGTGCTGGAGCCCTCTGCCGCGCCCAGGGGCGTGGCGTCATCACGAACGGCCGTGGGGCAGTTCGAGTTCCGCGCTCCCGCGGTGATAGTCACCAGTGGCGGCATCGGCGGCAACCACGAGCTGGTTCGGAAGAATTGGCCCGAGCGGATGGGCCGCATACCCGAGCAGTTACTCAGCGGCGTGCCCGCTCACGTTGACGGCAGGATGATCGGCATCTCCCAGCGGGCCGGTGCGCGGGTGATCAACCCGGACCGGATGTGGCACTACACCGAGGGCATCACCAACTACGACCCGATCTGGCCGCTGCACGGGATCCGGATCATCCCGGGGCCGTCGTCGCTGTGGCTCGACGCGACCGGCAAGCGGTTGCCGGTGCCGCTGTACCCCGGTTTCGACACCCTCGGCACGCTGGAATACATCACCAAATCCGGATACGACTACACGTGGTTTGTGTTGAACGCCAAAATCATCGAGAAGGAATTCGCACTGTCTGGGCAGGAGCAGAATCCCGATTTGACCGGGCAGAGCCTGCGCGAGCTGCTGCGTAACCGGGTGCGCTCCGGGCCGCCGGGGCCGGTGCAGGCGTTCGTCGACCGGGGTGTGGACTTCGTCAGCGCAGGCTCGTTGCGGGAGTTGGTCACCGGCATGAACAAGTTGCCCGACGTGGCGCCGCTGGATTACGCCACTGTGGAGGGCGAGGTGACCGCCCGCGACCGCGAGGTGGCCAACAAGTTCAGCAAGGACGGCCAGATCACCGCGATCCGCGCCGCCCGGGGCTATCTGGGCGACCGGCTGGGCCGGGTGGTGGCACCGCACCGGCTGACCGATCCGAAGGCGGGCCCGATGATCGCGGTGAAACTGCACATCCTGACCCGAAAGACGTTGGGCGGCATCGAAACCGACTTGGCCGCCCGCGTGCTGAAAGCCGACGGCACACCCTTGAACGGGTTGTACGCCGCCGGTGAGGTGGCCGGCTTCGGAGGGGGCGGCGTGCACGGCTACCGCGCCCTGGAGGGCACGTTTTTGGGTGGTTGCATCTTCTCCGGCCGGGCCGCCGGCCGCGGCGTGGCCGACGACATCGCCTAGCGCTGTGGCCCATCGCCGAACGGCACGCCGGCGTGACCCTCGAGGTGAGTAGCGGTCAGAAGGTGACCGCGTCCTCCTCGGGCAGCACCTGGAAATCGGTCGTGGTCATCTCGGTGAGCCGGCCGTAGTAGATCCCCCGTGCATCCGGGGCGATGATCCCTTGGTGGATGGGCACCGCACGCGCCGGCGCCACCGCGCGCAGGTAGTCGACGGCCTCGGCGATCTTCATCCACGGGGCGGCCGCCGGTGTCGCCAAGACGTCCACGGGCTCGTCGGGCACGAAGAGCGCATCACCGGGGTGCATCAGCCTGGCGCGATGATCGCCGTCGCCCACCAGAAATGAAATGTTCTCTATCACAGGGATTTCGGGGTGAATTACGGCGTGTTTGCCGCCGACCGCGCGAACCGTCAGCTCACCGATCGTCAGCTCGTCACCGACGTGCACGGCCTGGCACGGCGCGCCCAGCTGGGCGGCGGTCTGCGGGTCTGCGTACAGCGCGGCGTCCGGGTTGCCTTCGAGCAGCGCCGGCAGGCGGCTGCCGTCGACGTGGTCGGGGTGCTGATGGGTGATCAGGATGGCCGATAACCCCGTTATGCCCTCAAAGCCGTGCGCGAACGTTCCAGGATCGAAGAGCACGCGGGTGTGGTCGAATTCTGCAAGTAGGCAGGAGTGGCCGAAATGCGTGAGCTGCATGACTACGATTGTGCCCTGACGGGGGTGATGCCGATGCGGGTGATCCTGGCGACCATGGTTGTGGTCGGCGGCCTCGGGGTGGCTCTGATCGTCGCTGTGCCCGCACACACCGAGCCGCAGGCCTGTCCGCCCGTGTGTGACCAGATCCCCGACTCCGCGTGGATCCAGCGACGAGCGGTGCCGCTGGACCCGGTTTACGGCTGGCCGCCGCTGGCGAGCCTGGCGGCGCAGGTGACCGGGTCGACGCCCGGGCCTCGATTCCGGTTCGAGGAGTTGTGTGCCACACCGCCGGTGCCGCGGGACCCCCGCGATTCGGCCGTCGTGGCACACGCCACGGTCGCCCACCCGGACGGGCAGTGGCAGTTGCAGGCACAGATCCTGCACTGGCGTGGCGATACGGCCAGCGGCGGCGCCATCGCCGGATCGGTGTTCAGCAACGCCGTCGCCGCGCTGCGCTCCTGCCAGCAACGTGCGCCGCAGCAATCACCGTCGATCACCAGCGACGAAACGAACCGGATGGCCGCGGTGATCAGCGGTCCGGTCGTCATGCACACCTACCTGCTCGCCCACCCCGCCAGCAGCACGATCAGCGAGCTCACGCTCTGGTCGTCGGGCCCGCCGCAGGTCCCGTGGCCGGCAATGGCGGACGATCCCGTGCTGAACGCCATGACCGCGCCCCTCTGCGAGGCCTACATTGCCTCGTGCCCGTAACGGCCGAGCTGCACTTCCGCCGGTAGAGTTGGCGCGAAGACAGATCTGAGGAGGAGCGCCGGTGGGCCGGGTAGTCGTTCACGTGATGCCCAAAGCGGAGATTCTCGACCCGCAGGGTCAGGCCATTGTCGGCGCGTTGGGCCGACTCGGTCATCCGGGGATCTCAGATGTGCGACAAGGCAAGAGATTCGAACTCGAGGTAGACGACACCGTCGACGATTCGGTGCTGGCCGACATAGCGGAAACGCTGTTGGCGAACACGGTGATCGAGGACTGGACGATCAGCCGGGAGACCAAGTGACGGCACGAATCGGCATCATCACCTTTCCGGGGACCCTGGACGACGTCGACGCCGCGCGGGCGGCGCGGAATGTCGGCGCCGAGGCGGTCAGCCTGTGGCATGCCGATGCCGATCTCAGGGGCGTCGACGCCGTGGTGGTGCCGGGAGGTTTCTCCTATGGCGACTACCTGCGGGCCGGGGCAATCGCGAGGTTCGC
>NZ_LZKH01000043.1:0-10411 GCF_001672745.1 Mycobacterium sp. E1386 | reverse complement strand
CGCGCCGCGACCAGCCGGTCCCCGGCGGCCAGCAGCGCGCCCAGCGCGGTGAACACCGCCGCCATTCCGCTCGCGGTGGCGAACGCCGCGGGGGCGCCCTCGATCAGGCGCAACCGCTCCTCGAACATCGTCACGGTCGGGTTCCCGTACCGCGAGCGGAATGGCGGCGGTGTTCACCGCGCTGGGCGCGCTGCTGGCCGCCGGGGACCGGCTGGTCGCGGCGCGCAGCCTGTTCGGGTCGTGCTTCGTGGTGTGCAACGAGATCCTGCCGCGCTGGGGCGTCGAGACCGTCTTCGTGGACGGCGACGACCTCGCGCAGTGGGAGGAGGCGCTGTCCGTGCCCACCGCGGCGGTGTTCTTCGAGACGCCGTCGAACCCGATGCAGTCGCTGGTGGACATCGCCGCGGTGGTCGAGCTCGCCCACGCCGCAGGCGCAAAGGTGGTGTTGGACAACGTCTTCGCCACCCCGCTGCTGCAGCAGGGCATTCCCCTCGGGGTCGACGTGGTGGTGTACTCGGGCACCAAGCACATCGACGGTCAGGGCCGGGTGCTGGGCGGCGCCATCCTCGGCGACAAGGAGTACATCGACGGCCCGGTGCAGAAGCTGATGCGGCACACCGGACCGGCGCTGAGCGCGTTCAACGCCTGGGTGTTGGTGAAAGGCCTTGAGACGCTGGCGATCCGGGTCGAGCACAGCAACTCCTCGGCGCACCGGATCGCAGAATTCCTGGAGACCCATCCCGCGGTGAGCTGGGTCCGCTACCCGTATCTGCCGTCGCACCCGCAATACGAGCTGGCCAAGCGGCAGATGTCCGGCGGCGGCACGGTGATCACCTTCGCCCTCGACTGCCCCGACGACAAGGCCAAGCAACGGGCCTTCGAGGTGCTGGACAAGTTGCGGCTGATCGACATCTCCAACAACCTGGGCGACGCCAAATCCCTGGTCACACACCCCGCCACCACCACCCACCGGGCGATGGGCCCGGAGGGCCGCGCCGCCATCGGCCTCGGCGACGGCGTGGTCCGGATCTCGGTCGGGCTGGAGGGCACCGACGACCTGATCGCCGACATCGACCAGGCTCTGAGCTAGCCGAAGAGCTAGCCGGCCTGTTTCTCGGCGGCCTCGATGCGTTCGGCCGCCGCCAGCGTCCCCTCTTGGGCCTGCCGCTCCACCCAGTCCACCACCGGCCGGGCGTACATCATCTGGCTGGTGATGGCCATCTGGCCGCGGGTGCGGCCCAGGAAGGAGATGCCCCAGGAGAACATGGCGGCGATGCGGTTGCGGAAGCCGACCAGATACAACAGGTGCAGCAGCAGCCAGGCCAGCCAGGCGATGAAGCCGCCGAACTCGAGCTTGCCGACCTTCGCGACGGCGCTGTACCGGGAGATCAGGGCCATGCTGCCCTTGTCGAAGTACTTGAACGGCTTGCGGTTGGCCGGATCGTCGTGGCCCTTCACCGCCTGCTTGATCAGATCGGTGACGTATTTCGCGCCCTGGATCGCGCCCTGGGCCATGCCCGGTACGCCGGGGACCGACATCAGGTCGCCGATGACGAACACGTACGGGTGCCCCTTGACGGTGAGGTCGGGTTCGACGATGACCCGTCCGGCGCGGTCCGTCTCGGTGCCGTCGGACTGTTCGGCGACCATTTTGCCCAGACCGCTGGCCTGCACGCCCGCGGCCCACACCTTGCACGCGCATTCGATGCGGCGCTCGCTGCCGTCGGCGTCTTTGACGGTGATGCCCATGTAGTCGACCGCGGTCACCATCGCGTTGAGCTGGATCTCGACGTCCATCTTCTGCAGCCGGCGTTGCGCCTTGAGGCCCAGCTTCTCACCCATCGGCGGCAATACCGCGGGCGCCGCGTCGAGCAGGATGACCCGGCATTCGCTGGGGGTGATCGTCCGGAAGGCCCCGGCCAGGGTGCGCTCGGCGAGCTGGACGATCTCGCCGGCCAGCTCGACCCCGGTCGGCCCGGCGCCGACCACCACGAACGTCAGGCGGCGTTGCCGCTCGTCCGGGTCGGTGGCGACCTCGGCGGCCTCGAACGCGCCGAGGATGCGGGCCCGCAGCTCGAGGGCGTCGTCGACGCTCTTCATGCCGGGCGCGAATGCGGCGTACTCGTCGTGGCCGAAATAGGACTGCTGCGCGCCGGCGGCCACGATCAGGCTGTCGAAGGGCGTCACCGTCTGCATGCCCATCAGGTGTGATGTCACGGTCTTCGCCGTCAGGTCGATGCCGCTGACCTCGCCCCACAGCACCCGGACGTTTTTCTGTCGGCGCAGGATCAGCCGGGTGGTCGGGGCGATGTCGCCTTCGGACAGGATGCCGGTGGCCACCTGGTACAGCAGCGGCTGGAAAAGGTGGGTGGTCGTCCTCGAGATCAACGTGACGTCCACGTCGGCCCGCTTCAGGGCCTTGGCCGCGTTCAAACCGCCGAATCCGCTTCCGATGATGACGACGCGATGACGCGACATGCTTACCCCTTATTGGCCTTGTCGTTCTGGTCGCATGCTGTTTGCAACGCATGTCCACCGTACGACTAGGACACCTCGGGCGTCACGGCGAGGCGCAGATCGGCACGGGCGCCCGCAGATCCGGCTGTCGCACAGGACAATCCGGGTGAACGCAGCGGTACGGCAAGGGATCGCCCGCCCTGGGGGGTGGACGATCCCTTGCCGAAGTCGCGGATATGGCCTGCTGTTACTGGCAGGTCAGGGACGGACCGCAATCGATTGTTATCGGCGTCGTACAAGCCGAAGCCGCGCAGACGGTGAATCCGAGCATCGCTGCGAGAATGATCTTGCCGGTCAATCGTGACATAACACCAACCCCGTTCATGGATGGAAATTTCCCTTGTTTGCCCGATCGCCCGATTACCCGATGGCGGGAGTCTACGACGTCTTTTCCGTTGCCACAGTGGATTTCGAAAACCGGCGCGCCGAACTCATCGCCGGAAGTTGCGTGTCCGCGTGACATGTATTGAATTCAATCGGATGGAAGTTTCCGGCGGATCAATGGCGGCCGCGGAGATATTCGAGAATGGTAATCCTACCCTTAGTCTGGCCGGGGTCGGCCGGCCGCAATGGATGCAGGCGCGCCCCTTCGGCGCTGCCCACATCCGGAACAGCCACTCGCGCAGCCCATTTCGGGGTTGCGGCTAGAACGGCCACCCGTTGGAGTTGTCCTTGAACTTGCCGTTGACCGCGGTGCAGAAGTCGTCGGAGGTGCCGGCGAGCAGGACGTAATAAGTCTCGCCGCGGCGGCTCTCGAAGGTGTTGGGCGTGCTCCAGCCGCTGTTGCAGAGCGAGTTCTGCGCGCCGGCCGTGGCCCTGCGCCAATTCGTCTTGGCGCAGGCCGACAGCCCGTCCATGTTGGGCGTCGCGCTCTTGGCCGCGACCACCATCGCGCCACCCCATTGCCCATCGCTGCGCCGGTAGGCGCGCGCCCCGAACCCGGCGTTGTTGGTCTGGCATGCCAGCGCCCGGCGCATCAGCGAGAAGGGAGCGGCCAGTTGGGGATTGGCGCTCGCGGCGGCGGCCGTGATGAATTGCGCCGCGTCCGAGCCGTCGGCCTCCTGCACGTTGGGAGTGCCGAAGCTGAACAGCTGCTGCGCGATCCCGGCATTGGTGCCGCCACCGATGATCGGGCCACCGCCGCTGGATGTCATCGGGGGCAGCGCGACGGTGGGGTCGGCGCCGGCGGCCGGCGCCACGACGACGGCGCCCAGCGCGAACGCGGCGGCCATGTTACGGAGCGCGGTGAGTCTCATGGCTTCATTCCAGCACGTGTGCGTAGTCGGCGCGACGGTCGTCGCGCACCAATGCGTGCAGCAGGTGGCGGGTCTGCAGCCGGATGTACTCGTCGCGGGTGTAGGCCGGGCCGAAATGCCAGTGCTTGAGCGCCCAGCCGTGGGCGAGCAGCATGATGTCGAACACGGTGAGGTCGACGTCGACATCGCGGAAGACGCCCGCGGCGATACCGGCTTCGATGACCGCGCGCAGGGGTGCCGCGGTAGCGATTTCGAGTTCCTTGATCCTGGCCCGGTCGGCCGGCGCCAGTGTCCGGCTCTCCCGATAGGTCAGCACCACGCCGTCGAGGTTCTCGTCCACGATCTGGATGTAGCGGCCGATGCCTGCGGCCAGTTGGTCGACGACGTCGTCGCCGGCGGCGGCCATCACGGGCGCCAGCTGGTCGCGGAACACGTCGAGGATCCGCACGATCGTGGCCAGCAGCAGGTCCTCCTTGCCGCCGAAGTAGGTGTAGATTAGGCCGACGCTGACCTTGGCCTCGGCGGCCAGATCCTGCATGGACATCTGGTGGAAGCCGTGCCTTCCCATCACCTTGACCGCGGCGTCGAGCACCTGGCGGCGCCGCGCGCTGGCCCGGGCCGCGCGGACGGCCTCCTCGACGGGCAGGGCGCCATAGTCAACGGCCATCAGATGCCCAGGTCCTTGGCGACGATCGTCTTCATGATCTCGTTGGTCCCGCCGTAGATCGTCTGGATGCGGGCGTCGACGAACGCGCGCGCCACGGCGTACTCGCGCATGTAGCCGTAGCCGCCGTGCAGCTGCAGGCAGCGGTCGGCGGTTCGCACCTGCAGGTCGGTGGTCCACCATTTCAGCCGGGCGGCCCGCGCCGCGGTCAGCTCGCCGGCGAGGTGCTGGGCCAGGCAGTCGTCGAGATAGGTTCGGGCGACGTCGATTTCGGTCGCCACCTCGGCGAGAACGAATTGGCTGTGCTGGAAGCCGGCGATCGGCGTGCCGAACGCCCGGCGTCCGCGCACGTACTCCAGCGTCTCGCCCAGGATGGCCTCGGCGGCGGCCACCGCCCCCACCCCCAGCGCAAGGCGCTCCTGGGGCAGGTTCTGCATCAGTTGGTAGAAGCCGGCGCCCTCTTCCCCGAGCAGATTGGCGACCGGCACCCGCATGTCGGTGAACGTCAGCTCGCTGGTGTCCTGGGCGTGCAGGCCGATCTTGTCCAGGTTGCGGCCCCGGGAGAAGCCCGGGGTGTCGGCGTCCACCACCAGCAGCGACAGGCCTTTGTGGCGATCGGGTGACGTCCGCACCGCGACGACGAACAGGTCGCCGCATTGGCCGTTGGAGATGAACGTCTTGCCGCCGTTGACGACGTAGTGGTCGCCGTCCCGGACCGCCGCGGTGCGGATCCCGGCGAGGTCGCTGCCGGTGCCGGGTTCGGTCATGGCGATGCCCAGCACCGTCTCGCCGGTCACCACGCCGGGCAGCCACCGCCGTCGTTGCTCGGGCGTGGTCAGCTCGGTGAGATAGGGCAGTACCACGTCGTTTTGCAGCGTGAACGCGATGGCCTCTGCCGCCGCGCCGGCCCGCTGCAGTTCGTCGATGACGATCGCGTTGTAGCGAAAGTCGTTGACCCCCGGGCCGCCGAGCTGCTCGGGCACCGAAAAGCCGAGCAGCCCAAGCTTTCCCGCCTCGAGGAACAGCGAGCGGTCCCACTGCCCGCGGGTTTCGGCCCGCTCGTGCGCCGGGACCACCACCCGCTGCACGAACTCGCGGACGAGCGCCCGGAACTGCCGGTGCTCTTCGGCGTACTCCAGCCGTGCGGCCATGTCTTCCCCGTTACCGGAAGGCGTCGCTACCGGTGAACGCCTGGCCCAGGACGAGCTGATGCATCTCGGGGGTGCCTTCGTAGGTGAGCACCGACTCCAGGTTGACCATGTGCCGGATGACCGGGTACTCGAGCGATATGCCGTTGCCGCCCAGGATGGTTCGAGCCGTCCGGCAGATCTTGATGGCCTCCCGGGTGTTGTTCAGCTTGCCGAAGCTGACCTGCTCGGGACGCAGCCCGACGCTGTCCTTGAGGCGGCCCAGTTGCAGCGAGAGCAGCTGGCCCTTGTGCAACTCGACCGCCATGTCGACGAGCTTTGCCTGGGTCAACTGGAATCCGGCGATCGGGCGCCCGAACTGGGTGCGCTGGGTGGCGTAGTCGAGCGCGGCCTGCCAGGCCGACCGCGCCGCGCCCATGGCACCCCAGATGATTCCGTAGCGCGCCTCGGACAGACAGGACAGCGGCCCCCGCAGGCCCTTCGCCTCGGGCAGCATCGCCTCGGCGGGCACCCGCACGTCGTCGAGCACCAGCTCGCTGGTGATCGAGGCCCGCAGCGACAGCTTGTGGTGGATGGTGTTGGCGGTGAATCCCGGTGTCCTGGTGGGCACCAGGAAGCCGCGGATCCCCTCGTCGGTGGCGGCCCACACGACCGCGACGTCGGCGACCGAGCCGTTGGTGATCCACAGCTTCCGGCCGTTGAGGACCCAATCGGAACCGTCGCGTCGCGCACGGGTTTTCATCGCGGCGGGATCGGATCCCACATCGGGTTCGGTCAGCCCGAAACACCCCAGCAGTTCGCCGGTCGCCATACCGGGCAGCCACTCCTGCTTTTGCTCCTCGGACCCGAAGTTCCAGATCGCGAACATCGCCAGCGATCCCTGCACGGAGACCATCGACCGCAGTCCGGAGTCGGCGGCCTCGAGCTCCACGCACGCCAGGCCGTAGTGCACCGCGGAGGCCCCGCCGCACCCGTACCCCTCCAGGTGCATCCCCAGCAGGCCGAGCTGGCCGAATCCTTTGGCGAGTTCGCGCACCGGCAGGTCGCCGATCTCGAACCACTCCGCGACGTAGGGCAGGACGTGCTCGGCACAGAACTCCCTGACGGTGGCGCGCACCGCGAGCTCGTCGTCGGACAGCGAGGCGTCCAGGCCCAGCGGATCGTCGCGGTCGAAGGCCGGCGGCTTCTTGTTAGTCATGAACCCACCCTGCCACTAACCGGCCATCGTCAGGCCACCGCTGACGCTGATCACCTGTCCGGTGATGAACGACGCCGCGGGCGACGCGAAGAACTGCACGGCCGCGGCGACCTCCTCGGGTCGTGCCAGGCGGCGAAACGGAATGGCTTTGACCAGCGCTTCTTTCAGCTTCTCGGGCTGGGCGTGGAACAGCGGCGTGTCGGTCGGGCCCGGGCACACGCAGTTGACCGTGATCTGATGGCGGGCCATCTCCCGGGCCAGCGACTTCGTCAGCGCGATCACCCCGCCCTTGGCGCCGGCGTAGATGGATTCCCCGGCGCTTCCCACCCGGCCCGCGTCGCTGGCGACGTTGACGACGCGCCCGCCGGCGTGTGTCTCGATCATTCCCGGCAGGAACGCGGCGCAGATGTGCACCGGCCCCAGGTAGTTGATCGCCACCACCTTGGCGGCGAATTCCGGTGTGGCATTGAGGAATTGATCGGTGCGATCCCATCCCGCGGCGTTGACGACGATGTCGGGCACGCCGGCATCGCCGTGCGTCGCGTCCCGCAGGGCATCGACCTGGGCCGGGTCGGCGACGTCCACCGGCAGCGCGGTGATCAGACCGGGGTGCTCCCGAGCGGTGGCCGCGCCGGCGGCCTCGTCGAGGTCGGCGGCGATCACCCGGTCGCCCTGTGCGGCGAACGCCAGCGCGATCGCCTTGCCGATGCCCGAACCGGCGCCGGTCACCACGGCCAGGCGGCCTTGTGAATGTGCGTTCATTGCCGACGAACCTAGGTTCAGCCCGGCGGCAGGGTCAAGCCCGGCGTTGCGCCCGGTACTCTCGCTGCATGCGACGGCTCCTGTGGCTGGCCATGGATGTCATCGGTGTGCTGGTGTTCTGCGCCGCCGGGCGTCGCAGCCACGACGAAGGGCTCGACCTCGCCGGCGTCGCGGCGACCGCGTGGCCGTTTCTCACCGGAACCGTCGCGGGTTGGCTGGCATCCCGCGCCTGGCGGCGCCCCACCGAGGTGGCGCCGACCGGGGTGGTCGTCTGGCTGTGCACCGTCGTCGTCGGCATGGTGTTGCGCAAGGCCAGTTCCGCCGGCGTCGCGGCCAGTTTCGTGGTGGTGGCGGCCTCGGTCACCGCGTTGTTGTTGCTCGGCTGGCGGGCGGTCGCCGGCCTGGCCCTGCGGCGCCGGTCCGGCGTGTAGCGCCCATGGCAGCGACGACGGGCGTGGCGGTGACCGCGGCATTCGCGGCCGCCGCGCGGGCCATCGCCACCAACAAGGGGACGCTGGACGATCCGTTCGCCGAACCGTTGGTGCGGGCCGCCGGGGTCGACCACTTCGTGCGGATGATCGACGACGACCGGTTCGGCGCGGATGACGCCGACGGGCCGCGGTTCCCGGACTTCTGCGCGGCGCACACCCGGTTCGTCGACGAGTTCGTCGCCGACGCGGGCAGGGCGGGCCTTCGCCAGGTGGTGATCCTGGCGTCGGGCCTGGACACCCGGCCGTACCGGCTGTGGTGGCCGCCGGGGACAACCGTTTACGAGATCGACCGGCCCGAGGTGCTCGACTTCAAATCCGATGCGCTGCGCGAACTGGGCGCCGAGCTGACGGCGAGCCGGCGGGCCGTTGGCGTCGCCCTGCACCAGGATTGGCCGGCCGCCCTGCGGCGGGTCGGCTTCGACGCCACCGCGCCCGCGGCGTGGATCGCCGAGCAGCTGCTGATCGGGTATCTGACTCCGGCCGTGCAGGACCACGTGCTGCAGGGCGTCACCGCGATGAGCGCCGCGGGCAGCCGGTTCGCCGCCGACCACATGCCCATCTGGACGCCGTTGCAGCTGGAGGCGGAGCGGTCGTTTGTGGATGGCTTGCGCCAGAACGGGGTGGACGTCGACCTGGCCAGCCTGACCCATCCGGGGCAATACCATTACGTGCCGGAGTATCTGACCGCCCGCGGTTGGACGACGGTGCAGCGCAACGTCACCGAGCTGCTCGGGGCGGTGGGACTGCCGGTCAGGAGGCGCCATCGCCCCGGCGACACGGAGTTCGTGCCCGAATACCTCACCGCCACGCGGGCATAACCACAGCTCGTCCTATCTTTAAGTTCGTTAACGTTTAATTAACTTAAATCCGTTGGCCGAATCCTTGAACCCGATCCGCCCTAACGTCGTACCCGCTTTATGAAGCGCGATAAGGGGGGAAAGAGGATTTGACCCAGACCGATCGGGGGGATCGACAGCTAATCATCCCGGAGGATGCGCATGCTATCGCGACTGGCCCTGATCGCCATCGCCGCTCCGCGACGCGTGATCGCAAGCGCGATGTTCCTGGCGGTTCTTGCCGCCGTCTTCGGTATCCCGGCCGCAGCCACCCTGCCCGGCGGCGGATTTCTCGACCAGACGGCCGAATCCGCTCGTGCCACAGCGGTTCTGGCTGAGAAGTTCCATCAGGGCGACATGGAGATGACACTGCTGGTCCGCTCGCAGAGCGGCGTCACCCAAGGACTCGCCAGGACGGTCGGCGTGGACATCGTCCGGCAACTGGCCCAGTCGCCGTTCGTCGCGCAGGTGGCGTCGCCGTGGGATGCGCCCCAGCCGGGGTTGGTCAGCGGCGACGGCAAGTCCGCGCTGATTGTCGCCGCCCTCAACGGTGGGGAAGGCAGCGCACCCAGGCATGCCCGGGAGCTCGCGGACCGGCTGGTGCGCGATCGCGACGGCGTGACCGTGCAAGCCGGAGGCATGGCGATCACCTACGAAGAGCTCAACCGGCAGACCCAAAATGACCTGCTGCGAATGGAATCCGTTGCGATCCCGTTGAGTTTCGCCGCGCTGGTGTGGGTGTTCGGTGGCTTGCTGGCCGCGGCGCTGCCGATCCTCGTCGGCGGCTTCGCGATCCTGGGTTCGCTCGCGGTGCTGCGCGCGGTCGCGCTGGTCGCCGACGTGTCCATCTTCGCGGTGAACGTGGCGGTGGCGTTGGCGCTGGCGCTGGGCATCGACTACACGCTGCTGATCATCAGCCGTTACCGCGACGAACTGGCCGACGGGCTGCCCCCCGCCGAAGCCCTCCCGCGCACCATGGCCACGGCCGGACGCACCGTGCTGTTCTCCGCCCTGACGGTGGCCCTCGCACTGGCCGCCCTGGTGATATTCCCGATGTACTTCCTGAGGTCATTCGCCTATGCCGGCGTCGCGGTGGTGGCTTTCGCGGCCCTGGCCGCGATGGTGGTCGCACCCGCGGTGATCGTCTTACTGGGCGACCGGCTCGACGCACTCAACGTTTGGGACTTGGGCCGCAAGATCTTTCGCCGTCCGCAAGCACCCCCGGCGACCATCGAGCACACCTTTTGGTACCGAACGGCCAAGCTGGCCATGCGTCGCGCGGTCCCGATCGGCCTGGCGATCATCGCCCTCCTGCTCGCGTTGGGCGCGCCATTCCTCGGCATCAAATGGGGCTATCCCGACGATCGGGTGCTGCCGGCGTCGTCGTCGGCGCGGGGGATGACGACCCGCACCCTGGTTTCCGACTCGGCACCGAAGTCATGCCGGACCCGGTCGCTCACGGCCCGCGCCGACGACGACGCCGGCAGCACCCGATCGTCGGGATAGCCCCAATTGATGCCGAGGAATGGCGCGCCCAAC
>NZ_LZKH01000042.1:0-625 GCF_001672745.1 Mycobacterium sp. E1386 | reverse complement strand
CCGCCGGAATGCCCATCGATTCGGTTTGCGGTGGGCGCCCGGCCATTCCCTGGTGCCGCCCCACTTCGAACAGCAGCTGCGGCCCGTCCGGGTTTCCGATGTTGAGGCACTGACCGTCGTGGATCTCGACCACCGGCACCCGCCGGCCGTTCACGAAAGTGCCGTTGAGCGAACCGTTGTCGATCGCCAGCCACCGACCCTGGTCGAAGCGCAGCAACAGGTGCGCGCGCGAGATCAACGGGTGCGTGATGCGCATGTCGGCGCGCAGATCGCGCCCCACCACCACGTCGTGACCGGCGGCAAATGTGCGTTCTGACCCGTCGAAACGAACCGTCAAGACGGGCGGGGCTGCTGAGCTCATCGGACCAACTGTAACTCGTGGACCCAAGGCCAACCTGAGGCCCAAATGTGCGTTGCGGGACCCGCTATCGTCAGTGGGCTAGCAGATCGGGGGCACCCGTGACCACGCACTGGGTGCGGGTGTAGATGGTGGCCATGCACTTGTTGCAGTGCGTGCACGCGGAATGCACGCTGTGCGCGGCGCCGTCGGCCGCGATCCGATTGATCAGGTCGGGTTCGGCCAGCAGCGCCCGGCCCATCGCGACGAATTGGAACCCTTCCGCCA
>NZ_LZKH01000041.1:0-9353 GCF_001672745.1 Mycobacterium sp. E1386 | reverse complement strand
GCTGCGGCCGGGCGCCGGTGACCACGAACCCGCCCTCGCCGTCCGGCTCAACGGTGAAGCCGCTGTCGTCGACGGGAACCGGCCGGATCACCGGCCGGCGCGGCACGATCTCCGGCTGGGCGGCTTTGTATTCCGCGATCATCCGCCACAGCCCGAAGACCAACGGCTGCAGGCCAACACGCGCCACCGTCGACACGAGGAACACCGGCCAGCCGCGTTCGGCGATGTCGTCGCGGACGAATTCGGCAAGTTCCCGTGCCTCGGGCACGTCGATCTTGTTCAGCACCACCGCCCGTGGCCGCTCGGCGAGATCACCCAGGGTCGAATCGCCTTGCAGGGTGGGCGTATACGCGGCGAGCTCGGCTTCCAACGCGTCGATGTCGGACATCGGGTCGCGGCCCGGCTCGGCGGTGGCGCAGTCGACGACGTGCACCAGCACGGCGCAGCGCTCGATGTGCCGGAGGAAATCCAGGCCGAGGCCGCGGCCCTGCGACGCGCCGGGAATCAGGCCTGGCACATCGGCGACGGTGAAGGTGTGCTCGCCGGCCGACACCACACCGAGGTTGGGCACCAGCGTGGTGAACGGATAGTCCGCAATCTTCGGCTTGGCCGCCGAGATCGCCGACACCAGTGACGATTTGCCCGCCGAGGGAAAACCGATGAGACCGGCGTCGGCGACGGTCTTGAGCTCGAGCGTCAGGTCCCGCGCTTCGCCCTGCTCACCGAGCAGCGCGAAGCCGGGGGCCTTGCGCGCACGCGACGCGAGTGCGGCGTTGCCCAGGCCGCCACGGCCACCGGCCGCGGCCTCGAAGCGGGTGCCCGCACCCACCAGATCGGCGAGCAGCCGGCCGTTTTCGTCCAAGACCACGGTGCCGTCGGGAACTTTGACTTCCAAGTCCGCGCCGGCCGCACCGTCGCGGTTGTTGCCCATGCCCTGTTTGCCCGACGGCGCGGTGACGTGCGGATGGAAGTGGAAGTCCAGCAAGGTGTGGACCTGCGGATCGACGACGAACACGATGCTGCCGCCGCGGCCGCCGTTGCCGCCGTCTGGCCCGCCCAGCGGCTTGAATTTCTCACGGTGGACCGACGCGCAGCCGTTACCGCCGGAACCCGCACGCGCGTGGATGACGACCCGATCGACAAATCGAGGCATCGAATACCAGCCCTTCGAATGTCACGCCAGGGCGAATACCTCGCGAAGCCGCCGCAGCGTTCCCCGCACGGGGGCGGTGCCCCCGGCTCGGGAGGCCTAGACCTGGGGCGTGATGCTGACGGTTTTGCGGCCGCGCTTGACGCCGAACTCGACGGCTCCGGCGGCCTTGGCGAACAACGTGTCGTCACCGCCACGCCCGACGTTCAGGCCGGGGTGGAACTTGGTGCCACGCTGGCGAACGATGATTTCGCCCGCCTTGACGATCTGGCCGCCGAACCGCTTCACGCCCAGCCGCTGAGCGGCGGAATCCCGGCCGTTGCGCGAGCTGGAAGCGCCCTTCTTGTGTGCCATGTCTGTCGCCTCCCGCTACTTGATCCCGGTGACCTTCAGGACCGTCAGCTGCTGACGGTGCCCCTGCCGCTTGTGGTAGCCGGTCTTGTTCCTGAACTTGTGGATACGGATCTTGGGGCCCTTGGTGTGCTCGAGCACCTCGCCGGTCACCGCCACCTTGGCCAGCGCGGCGGCGTCGGTGGTCACCTTCGCGCCGTCCACGACCAGCGTGACGGGGAGCGACACGTTCGCGCCCGGGTCGGAGTCGAGCTTCTCGACCTTGACCACGTCCCCGACGGCGACCTTGTACTGCTTGCCGCCCGTCTTGACGATTGCGTAGGTCGCCATCGTTGCTCCTGCCTTCTTTCCTCTGCTCAGCCGCTTCTTCGGCTCTTCGCGCGCGAGCCACCGGCGGTGCGCTCGGACAAAGCTAAGTGGGTCTGGGTTGCGGGTCTGCGCCGGCTGCCCGGGAGTCCCGCTGTCGCCGGCCAACGTCCACCCGGCCTGACGACAACTGTCCTAGGGTACTTGACCAGCGGCTACAGGGTCAAACTGGTCCAGGTCAGTCCACATGGATCGGTGGGCCTGCCGGTCTGCCTGCCGCGCGACGGCGCCGCGGACGTCCGAAGCCCGATCCGCCATTGACGGAGTCTTCGGAATCCTCGTCGGAATCGGAGTCATCGGAGTCGGAATCGTCCTCGACGTCCAAGTCGTCGTCGTCCATCTCGAGGTCTTCGTCGTCCTCGCCGAGGTCTTCCTCGTCGTCGAGATCCTCGTCGTCGTCGTCGAGATCGTCCTCAGAGTCGTCGTCAGAGTCGTCGGTGTCTTCGTCGGTGTCTTCGAAGTCCTCTTGGTCGGTGTCCGCCCCGTCGGCCACGTCCCGTTGCTTCCGCTCGTCGAGCTCGCCGGTCGCTTCCTCGGCGGACTCGTCGGACTCGTCGTCGTCACGGTCGGCCTGCCCGGACCCGCCGGCGGCCATCGCCTTGAACATCGGGTGCTCGCCGGGAGCGTGCGCGGGCACCTTGGCCACCACCGGCTCCTCGGCCCCCTTCTTCTTGGACCGCCTGCCGCGGCGACCACCGGACTCCGATTTGCGACCGTTCGAGGGGGCCGAGTCCACCGGGTCGGTGTGCAGCACGATCCCCCGGCCGCCGCAGTGGGTGCACGACGTCGAGAAGGCCTCGATCAGCCCCGTGCCCAACCGCTTGCGGGTCAGCTGAACCAAGCCCAGCGACGTCACCTCGGACACCTGATGGCGGGTGCGGTCGCGGGCCAGCGCCTCGGTGAGCCGCCGCAACACCAAGTCACGGTTGGACTCGAGGACCATGTCGATGAAGTCGATGACCACGATGCCGCCGATGTCACGCAGCCGGAGCTGCCGGACGATCTCCTCGGCGGCCTCCAGATTGTTCTTGGTCACCGTCTGTTCGAGGTTGCCGCCGGACCCGGTGAACTTGCCGGTGTTGACGTCGACCACCGTCATGGCCTCGGTCCGGTCGATCACCAGCGTGCCGCCCGAAGGCAGCCACACCTTGCGCTCCATCGCCTTGGCGAGTTGCTCGTCGATGCGATGCACCGCGAAGACGTCGGGTCCCGGCTGACCGTCGGCGCCGCCGGGCGGTTCGTACTTGTTCAGCTTTGAAACCAGGTCGGGCGCAACGGAATTCACATAGTCGGTGATCGTCGTCCACGCCTCGTCACCGGAGACGATGAGGCCCGCGAAGTCCTCGTTGAACAGGTCACGGATGACCTTGACCAGCACGTCGGGCTCTTCATAGAGCGCGACCGCCGCGCCGGCGGCCTTCTCGGTGATCTCGGCCGCCTTGGCCTCGATTTGTTTCCAGCGCTCCTGCAGTCGGGTGACATCGTTGCGGATGTCGTCCTCTTTGACGCCCTCGGAGGCGGTGCGGATGATCACCCCGGCGTCCGACGGCACCACTTCGCGCAGGATTTCTTTGAGCCGCTGCCGTTCGGTGTCGGGCAGCTTGCGGCTGATCCCGGTCGACGACGCGCCCGGCACGTACACGAGGTACCGGCCGGCCAGCGACACCTGGGTGGTCAGCCGGGCGCCCTTGTGCCCGACCGGGTCCTTGCTGACCTGGACGACGACGTAATCTCCCGGTTTGAGCGCCTGTTCGATCTTGCGGTCGGACCCGCCCAGGCCGGCGGCTTCCCAGTTGACCTCGCCGGCGTAGAGCACGCCGTTGCGGCCGCGGCCGATGTCGACGAACGCCGCCTCCATCGACGGCAGGACGTTCTGCACGATCCCGAGGTAGATGTTGCCCACCAGCGAGGCGGACGCGGCCGAGGTCACGAAGTGCTCGACGACGATGCCGTCCTCGAGCACGGCGATCTGGGTGTAGCGCGCCCCTTGATGCGGCGGTTCGGTGCGGACCCTGTCGCGCACGACCATGATCCGTTCGACGGCCTCGCGGCGCGCCAAGAACTCCGCCTCGCTCAATACCGGCGGACGACGCCGTCCGGCGTCGCGGCCGTCACGGCGCCGTTGGCGCTTGGCCTCCAGCCGGGTGGAGCCGTCGATGCCCTTGATCTCGGCGTTCGACGAGCCGTTTCCGCCATTGCCGCCGTTCTTCCCGCTGCGGGGCGGCCTCTCGTGCACCACCGTGTTCGGCGGGTCGTCGGGCGACGCGTTTTCATCGCCGTCGTCGCCCGAACCCGACTTGCGGCGCCGGCGCCTGCGGCGACGTCGATTGCCGCCCTCCGCCGAACCGTCGTCGCCGCTGTCGGAGTCATCGGATTCGTCGTCTTCGCCGTCGTCGTCCTCGGCGCCGGAGGAGTCGGCCTCTCCCGCCTTCTGGCCCCGCTGTTGCGGCTCGTCGTCGTCGCCCGAGTCGTTCTGGTTGTCGGGTCCGCCCTGCTCACCGCGGCCGCGCCCGCGCCCGCGACGGCCCCGGCGACGGCGCCGGTTGGCCGGTCGATCGGTCTGCTCGTCGTCTTCGTCGTCGACGTCGGAATCGTCGGCGTCGGTGTCCTCGTCGGCGTTGCCGTCGTCTTCCTCCGCCTGTACCGGCTGCGGCGCAACGAACAGCGGCATGTAGTGCGGTCGCTCGACCGCCGTCTCGAGCATCAGCCGGGATTCGGGTTCCCCGGCCTCGGCGTGGGGGCTTTCGCCAACGGAGCCGGCGTCCTCGGCGCCCTCATCGGGCTGGGCGGCCAGCAGATCGCGTACCCGGACCGCGTCATCACGGTCAACGGTGGAGTGCGCGCTGCGTATCCGTCCGTCGAGTGCGCTGAGCGCATCCAGCACCCGCTTACTGGTCGTTCCCAGCGTTCGGGCCAGCGAATGGACTCTCAGGCGGTCCGGCAGTTCGTCGTGCCGGGTCGGCTCTTCGGATGACTCTGCGGATGGTGCACCGTCTACCACGTATTCTCCTCAAGCCCCCGGGCGCGTCCTTGCGACGCGGCCACGCGAGGGCTTCGCTATGGGCCCGGCTAACTTCCCCCGGGCTTGTGATGGTCTCGCCCCGAGCGGTTCGCGGGGAATGCGCTCGGCGCCGTGCTGAATGATGGCCTGACATGCCGCGCACCAATGCCGGGTGGCGATTGATCGCGCTTGTCTAAGTCTTCATTCGGGTGTCCGAAGCCGGTCCGGCGACGTTCACCCTCCGTCAGTATCCCACATCACTCGGCGGGCCCCACCCACCCGTGAGCAAACGGGCCGTCAGCGGCGCGGCGCGGCCCCGTTCGCCGGGGCGCTACGCGTCGGGAAACCAGAGCGCGATTTCGCGCTTTGCGGACTCGGGCGAATCGGACCCATGCACGAGGTTGAACTGCGTCTCCAGCCCGAAATCGCCCCGGATCGTGCCGGGTGTGGCCTTCTCCACCGGGTCGGTTCCACCCGCGAGCTGCCGAAACGCGGCGATCGCCCGCGGTCCCTCGACGATCGCCGCCACCACCGGGCCCGAGGTGATGAACTCCAGCAGCGAGTCGAAGAACGGCTTGCCTTCGTGCTCGGCGTAATGCGCGGCGGCCAGGTCCTCGCTGACGCGCCGGAGCTCCAGCGCAGCGATGATCAGGCCCTTTCGCTCGATGCGGCTGATGATTTCCCCTACCAGCTGCCGCTCGACGCCGTCCGGCTTGATCAGTACCAGGGTCCGTTCGGTCACGGCGCACAGCGTACAGAACCGGGCGGCGATCGGCCGGGCGGCGAGTGCGGCGGATGCCGCTGGAGCCGCCCCTACCGCTGGCGGCGCCGCACCTCGGCCCGGAAGTACGCGATCAAGGCCCACAATCCCGTGAACAGCAGCCCGATGATCCCGACGCCCGGATACACCGCGAAGCCGGCGAGCAGGAGGGCTTGCACACCGAGATTCACCCAAATGGCCCAGGGTTTGCGCTGCACCCCGCCCAGCAGGATGAGCAGCGCGGCCACTCCGATCAGATAGCCCAGCGACACCGGCGTCAGTCCGCCGCCGACGGCGCTCACCACCGGGATCGCCAGCAACACCACGATCGCTTCCAGGAGCAGCGTGGCGGCCATCACCGCGCCGAAGCTCTTCCAGGGGTCTGCCCGGTTCTGGTCGGTCATTCCGGATCCCGGCCGAACAAGGTCCGTGCCGCCCCGGCGGTGACGACCGAGCCGGTGATGACGATTCCCGCGCCGGAGAACGCTTCGGGTTCCCCGTCCAGCGTCGCGTCATCGACCAGGGCGGTCGCGGCGTCGATGGCGTCGCGCAGGTTCTCGGCGGAAAACACCCGCTCGGGTCCGAATCGCTCCGCCGCCGCCAGCGCCAGCGACTCGACGTCCAGCGCCCGCGGCGACCCGTTGTGGGTTACGACGACGGCATCCAGAACCGGTTCGAGCGCGGCGAGGATGCCGTTCACGTCCTTGTCGGCCAGCACGCTGAGCACGCCGACCAGGTAGCGGAAGTCGAATTCGTCGCTCAGGGTTTGCGCCAGCGCGGCCGCGCCGGCCGGGTTGTGCGCGGCGTCGATGAAGACGGTGGGCGCGCTGCGCATGCGTTCCAGCCGGCCGGGGCTGGTGACGGCGGCGAACCCGGCCCGCACCGCCTCGACGTCGAGTTGCCGCTGCGCCCCCGCGCCGAAGAACGCTTCGACGGCCGCGAGTGCCACCGCCGCGTTGTGCGCCTGGTGTTCGCCGTGTAGCGGCAGGTAGATGTCGGAATACACCCCGCCGAGGCCCTGCAGTTGCAGCACCTGGCCGCCGATCGCGACCTGACGCTCCAAAACCGCGAACTCCGAATCCTCGCGGGCCACCGCGGCGTCGGCCCGCACGGTCTGGGCCAGCAGCACCTCCATCGCTTCGGGCGCCTGGCGCGCGATGATGGCGACGGTGTCGGGTGCGCCGTCGGGGGCCTTCGTGATGATGCCGGCCTTCTCGGCGGCGATGCCGGCGAGGTCGTCACCGAGGTATTCGACGTGGTCGATGCCGATCGGCGTGATGACCGCCACCGGGGCGTTGACGACGTTGGTGGCGTCCCATCGCCCGCCCATGCCGACCTCGATGACCCCGACGTCGACGGGCGCGTCGGCGAACGCGGCGAACGCCATGGCCGTCAGCACCTCGAACTTGCTCATCGCAGGCCCGCCCGCGGCTTGCGACTGCGCGTCGATCATCTGCACGAAGGGCTCGATCTCCCGATACGTGGCGACGTACTGCGCCGGGGTGATCGGCCGGCCGTCGATCGCGATCCGCTCAACCGCCGACTGCAGGTGCGGGCTGGTGGTTCGACCGGTGCGACCGTGCAGGGCGGTCACCAGCGCGTCGACCATGCGCGCCACCGAGGTCTTGCCGTTGGTGCCGGCGATGTGGATCGACGGATAGGCCAGTTGCGGGGAGCCCAGCAAGTCCATCAGAGCGCTGATCCGGGTCAGGCTCGGCTCGATCTTCGTCTCCGGCCAGCGTTGGTCCAGCAGGTGTTCGACCTGCAGCAAGGCAGCGATCTCATCCGGGGTCGGGGCCAGGGTGGTGGCCTCGCCGGGCTCGGACCAGTCGGAGTGCTCGCTCACCGCAGCCCGGCCAGCCGCGTGTTGATCCGGTCGGTCTCCTCCTGGGCCACGCGCTGGCGGTCGCGGATCTTGTCGACGACCTTCTGCGGCGCCTTGGCCAGAAAGTCCTCGTTGGCCAATTTGGCGGTGGTCGACGCCAGTTCCTTTTGCGCGGCGGCGAGGTCTTTCTCCAGGCGGCGGCGCTCGGCGGCGACATCGATGGTGCCCGAGGTGTCGAGCTCGACGACGACCGTGCTGTTCATGCCGGGACCGAGCCGCACCTCCAACGACACCGACGGCTCGAACGCATCGCCCGGCGCGGTGAGCCAGGCCAGCGATGTCACCGCGGCCACCTGGGTGCTCAAATCGGCGCCGTCCATGCCGCCCAGCCGGGCCGGCACTTTCTGCCGGTCGGCCAGGCCTTGGTCGCTGCGGAACCGGCGGACCTCGGTGACCAGCCTCTGCATGTCGCTGATCCGTTGCGTGGCAACGGGGTCCGGCTCGAAGCCCGACGGTTCCGGCCAGTCGGCGATCACCAGCGACTCCTGGTTGGTCAGGGCTTGCCACAACGCCTCGGTGAGGAACGGGATGACGGGGTGCAGCAACCGCAGCAGCGTGTCCAGCACGGCGGCCAGCACGGTGGTGGTGTGTGCGTTCCCCTCGGCCAGCTGCGTTTTGGCCAATTCGACGTACCAGTCGCAGAATTCGTCCCACGCGAAGTGGTAGAGCGCCTCGCAGGCGCGGCTGAACTCGTAACCGTCGAGCGCCGAATCGACTTCGGCGCGAACCTCTTCCAACCGTCCCAGAATCCAGCGGTCGGCATCGGTCAGCTCGTTGTGCGCGGGCAACGGTGCGACGTGCGCACCGTTGAGCAACGCGTACCGGGTGGCGTTGAACAGCTTGGTACAGAAATTTCGTGACGCCCGGACGGCGTCCTCGCCGACGGCGAGGTCGCCACCGGGGCTGGCACCGCGGGCCAGCGTGAACCTCAGCGCGTCGGCTCCGAACATGTCCAGCCAGTCCAGCGGGTCGATGACGTTGCCCTTGGACTTGCTCATCTTGCGGCCGAATTCGTCACGGATCAGCCCATGCAGGAACACATCGGTGAACGGCACCTGCGGGCCGCGCCTACCGTCGAGCGTGATGGTGTCGTCACCGCCGACGAAGGTGCCGAACATCATCATGCGGGCCACCCAGAAGAACAGGATGTCGTATCCGGTGACCAAGACGCTTGTCGGATAAAACTTTTCCAGCTCGGGGGTCTTCTCCGGCCAGCCCAGCGTGGAGAACGGCCACAGGGCCGAGGAGAACCAGGTGTCTAGCACATCGGGGTCTTGCTCCCAGCCCTCCGGCGGCGTCTCGTCGGGGCCGACACACACCTGTTCGCCGCCCGGCCCGTACCAGATGGGGATGCGATGGCCCCACCACAGCTGCCGCGAGATGCACCAGTCGTGCATGTCGTCGACCCAGCCGAACCAGCGTGGCTCCAGGCTGGCCGGGTGAATCACGGTGTCCCCGTTGCGAACCGCGTCACCGGCGGCCTTGGCCAGCGATTCCACCCGGACCCACCATTGCAGCGACAGCCGGGGCTCGATCGGCTCACCGCTTCGTTCGGAATGCCCGACGCTGTGCAGGTAGGGGCGCTTCTCCGCGACGACGCGGCCCTGGGCGGCCAGCGCCTCACGCACCGCCACCCGGGCTTCGAATCTGTCCATGCCGTCGAATTGTGTTCCGGTGTCGGCGATCCGGCCCTTGGTGTCCATGATCGATAGCATCGGCAGTTGGTGCCGCAGGCCGATTTCGAAGTCGTTCGGATCGTGGGCGGGCGTGACTTTGACCGCGCCCGTGCCGAATTCGGGGTCGACGTGTTCGTCGGCGACGATGAGGAGCTGCCGGTCGA
>NZ_LZKH01000040.1:0-4110 GCF_001672745.1 Mycobacterium sp. E1386 | reverse complement strand
GGTTTCCGGCAGCGGCCGCACCGATGCGCCTACGGAGTCCGCCAACCGGAGCACGTCGCCCTGGTCGGGGGCCCGGAACGCGGCGCCGGTGAAGCGGCTTCGCCGGCCGCGACGCACGATGACGCACGGCCCTCCCGCCCACGTTCCGCGTAAGTGCAGTTCGTCCGGGCCGTGTTGGGCCGTGTGGAAGCCGAAGGCCCGCGCGAACGCCTCGGCCCGGGCCAGGTCCGGGCGCTCGAACTCCAACCACGCGATGTCGGCGACTTTGATCACCGGGTTACGCGATCGCCCCGGATGCTCACCGGGCCGCGCGGTCTGCTCGCTGTGCGCCTGCGGGCGGGCACTTTCGGTCAAATCCATGACTAACTCCCAACTAACTGACGAAATCGTCACATACGAGAGAACGTTCAGTCAAGGATCTGACGGAATCCTCATAACTGATGCATACTGCTGTGAATGAGCGCGATGGTAGAGCCGACCAGGCTGGAGCGGCGCAAGCGGCGTACCCGGGCTGCGCTGGTCAAAGCCGCGCAGCGGCTGATCGCCGAGGGCAAGGTCAATGTCCCGGTCCTGGAAATCACCCAGGCCGCCGACGTGGGCATGGGGTCTTTCTACAACCACTTCGACAGCAAGGAGCAGTTGTTCGAGGCCGCGGTCGCCGATGTGCTCGACGCCTACGGGTCGATGCTCGATCGGCTCACCGAAGCCATCGAGGACCCGGCCCAAACTTTCGCCACCAGTTTTCGGCTGACTGGCCGGCTGTTTCGTCGGCATCCGCAGGAGAGCCAGATTTTGCTGGCCAACGGGCTGGAACTGCTGTCGTCGGAACGGGGTCTGGCGCCGCGCGCACTCCGCGACATCAAAGCCGGCGTCGCCGCCGGGAGGTTTGACGTCGACGACCCCGAGTTAGCCCTCGCCATGGCCGGGGGCGCGCTGCTGGGCCTCGGAAACCTGTTGCGTGACCATCCCGATCGCGATGACGCGCGCGCGGCGGACGTCGTCACGGAAAACGTTCTGCGGTTGTTCGGGCTCAGCGCCGACGAGGCGCACGCCATCTGCCAACTCCCCCTACCGGACGGGGGACTCTTCGAGGACTAGCGGGCGACGGCGTCGACGGAGAATGCGACGTTTCGACCCACCCCACCGTCATCACCGGCCTCGCCGGGGGTGGTCCACCGCACGTGTGCGGTGCCGGTGATGTGCAAAGTGGCGCCGGTATCGAAATCGATGAACAGCAAAGCGGCCTCGTCGTCGACGGCGAGGTTGCCGTAACTGTTGAACATGTTGTTCCCCGGAAAGTCCGGCCACCACAATCGGTCTGGGGAGTCGACTCGGACGAATCCCGGTGGACCTCCGCGATGTGACGCATCTCGGCCACGGGTGGGATGGCTGGTGCCCAGAAAGAACGTATCTGCCCGTGCGACGAACGCTTGATCGGATGCGTCCAGAACCGTCGCGCGGGTCGCAGGCAGTGGAGGAGGGGCGCCAAGGATCCCCACGTCGATGGCGTGGCGATGAATGTACTTGGGGCAGTTGCCGTATGACTGATCGACGCGGACGAACATGCCGCCCGGCCGGTCAGCACTGACAAGCTCGCCGTTGACCCGTAGCCTGCGCCGGGTGGCGAAGTCGATGGCGATCAGTCCTACCTGTTGACCGGTCGGGATGTCGTGCAGGGGATCGCCGTCGCGGGGGAAGGTGGCGACCCGCAAGATGTCGTCGTGGCCGCGCAGGAAACCCGGCGGTGCGGCCAACGGCGAGATCCAGAGGACCCCGGCGTGGTCGCGCGCGGTCAGCGCGGCGAACCGCTGTGACGCGAGAAATTTTTCGGCGCCCACGGACAGGCCCGACGAGTCGAGCATGCCCTCGAGCCGCCCGGCCTCGGCTTCGACGCCCGCTCGGCGCTGCGTTGCGGTCTCGCCCTCGTGGAAGCCACTCGCGGTCACACGAGCCATAACACCGCCGGTGCCGCAAACCTTCCGTGCAGCGCGGGAAATCAGCGGCCGTTGTCCCTAGGCGACCGACACGATGCGGGCAACCAGCTTGCCGCCCCGGATGACGTCGATCGTCTGGCCCGCCGCAACCTCGTCGAAGTAACGACCCGCACGCTTTCGCAATTCGTCAAGCTCGATCCCGCCGACGGTGTCCACCGGCCTCGACGTCCTGTCCGCGTCGCCGGCGGCCACGATGTGCGCCAGCAATCTGCCCCCGCGCACGACGCTGACGGTCTCCCCGGCCGCGACCCGGTCGAAGCATCGCCCGGCACGCGTTCGCAGTTCATCTAGGCCGATCCACCCACCGGCGTTTTGCGGCCCGGGTTTCGCGGACCGCGCGGGGATGGGAGCCACCCTCCAGTCACCGACGGGCACGATACGCGCTACCAGCTTGCCGCGGCGGACGACATCGATGGTCTCCCCGGCGGCGACCCGTTCGAGGTACCTACAGGCGTCACTCCGAAGTTGGCCTAGGCCAATCGCTTCCCGCATTTCCAATCCCTTCATCGGCTGGCAGGCGGCGCCAGCATGTCCTTCCAGCCGTCGTCTCCCGTTTTGCTCGAGTTCTCGACCGTGTACTTCGCGCCATCGGGCCCCACCAGTTCGCCGCTCTGGGGCAGGTAAACGGCCGGGGGAGGGGCGCCGGGGGTGTAGACGCAGGGATTCGGCTGCTGCCCATTGCATTCCACGGTTCCCGATCCCGGCCGCTGCAGTGGATCGCTGATCGGCGGTGGCGTCCCGGCCACCCTGTCGGAGGGCGCCGGGTTGAGGCCGTTGTTGACCGACGGAGCGGGTATCACCAGCCCCGGTTTCACCGGCTGGTCGCAGCGCGCCGCGGGCGCCGGGCAGGTCACGAGCTGGTTGGGTTCGCCGTACCACGGGTTGGTGCCCAGCGGGACATAGGGTTTGGGGTCGCGGCATTCCCGCGGCGTCGCCGCGCGTTTGCCGG
This sequence comes from Mycobacterium sp. E1386, assembly GCF_001672745.1. NCBI lineage: Bacteria > Bacillati > Actinomycetota > Actinomycetes > Mycobacteriales > Mycobacteriaceae > Mycobacterium > Mycobacterium sp. E1386. Next base: position 1,167 of record NZ_LZKH01000040.1, on the reverse strand, counting down.
GGACATCGACACACGGAAGATTGCGTGCGCCGCGCACCGCGTTGGCCGGAGTGTCCTGCGGGATCTTGCAATAGGTTCCGGACGGCATCGGCGCCAGGCTGGTATCCGCGGGAGACCGCCACTGGGAGGCCGGGAGAAACCCGGTCAGACACGGCGGGGGCTGGTTGATCGTCAGCGAGGTCCCGAGCGATGCGTAGCCCGGAAAGGCCGTCGTGACCGTCTGACCTTCCGAGGCGCCCTGCGGATAAGCCACCAGCAGTTGCTCGACGCCCTTGTGGTAGCGCTTGAGCATGTCCAGCACGATTTCGAGATTCGCCAGTGTCTGCGGCAGCGACTCTCGGACGTCGCTGAACACCTCGTTGACCTGATCGGCGGTCGGCGCCGCCTGGGTCAGGATGCTTTGCAGGTGCTGGTCGTTTTCCGCGCTCTGCGCGGCCAGGATGCTCAGGTTGTGCGACCAGCGGTCGATCGAGTCACCGGAGTTGACCTGGCTGTCGATGATGGGCCCCGAGTTTTGGATGATGTCGTTGATGTCGGTGATGTTGGTCTTGAAGTCACCGGCGATCGCCTGCGTCGCATCGACCAGTCGCTGCAGCGCGGGGCCCAATCCGCCTACCGCTTGGGCTGTTTCGTCGAGCAGCCCGGCGATCTTGTCCTTGGGCAGCGCGGCCAACCCCCGGTTGGCGGCGTCCAGCGCCGGCCCGATCTCGGTGGGCACGGTTCCCTTGGTGATGGTCTGACCGGGCGAGAAGTATTGGTGCGCACTGCCTACCGACACCAGGTCGAGGTACTGCTCACCGACCGCCGACACCGAATGCACGTTCGCCGAGGCGTCGATCGGGATCCGGTAGCGGTCCCCGATGCTCATCGTCACCCGCGCCCCCGTGGCGGTCGGCTCGACGGCGGTGACCGTGCCAATGGTTTCACCGCGATACGTCACATTGGAGGTCTTGTACAGGCCGCCCGACGCGGGTAGGTCCGCCTTCAACGTGTACTGGCCGATCCCGGCCGCAGTGGGAATCTGCAGGTAGTAGCAGCCCAACGCAATCGCTGTGATCGCGGTCAGGATGCCGAACATGACCAGCTGGCGCTTGATGAAGCGGGTCAGCATTGCCTATCCGCCCTTTCGACCAGCGGGCCGCCCGGGGCGTCGTTGGGGTTCGGCGT
>NZ_LZKH01000039.1:0-8937 GCF_001672745.1 Mycobacterium sp. E1386 | reverse complement strand
GGACAGCACGACCACGCGTCCCTTGCCAGGTGGTGTGGGACGCGTCCCGTGCTCGACGTCCGGTCCCTCCGCGGTCGGCAAGTCGACAGTGGTCCGGTGCCTGCGCGAGCGGATACCGGACCTGCATTTCAGCGTCTCGGCCACGACGCGGGCGCCGCGGCCGGGCGAGGTCGACGGCGTCGACTACCACTTCGTCAGTCCCGCCCGCTTCCAGCAGCTCATCGACGACGGCGCGCTGCTGGAGTGGGCCGACATCCACGGCGGACTGCACCGTTCGGGCACCCTGGCCGAGCCGGTGCGCACCGCCACCGCCGCCGGGATCCCGGTACTCATCGAGGTCGACCTGGCCGGCGCCAGGGCGGTGAAAAAGGCGATGCCCGAGGCCATTACCGTCTTTCTGGCCCCACCCAGCTGGGAGGACCTGAAGTCCAGGCTCGTCGGCCGGGGCACCGAAACCCCGGAGGCCATGCGGCGTCGCCTCGAGACCGCCCGCATCGAAATGGCGGCCCAGGACGACTTCGACGAGGTCGTGGTCAACCGTCAATTGGAGTCCGCGTGCGCCGAATTGGTATCCTTGCTGGTGGAAACTGCGCCGGCTCGGCATGATGCGCCTGGCCAGACCAGTCAGAACAGATCCAATCGAGATTGAGCATCGAATTGCCAGCGGTAGTTAAGCCGTTTCGGGGCTCTGACCGCCTTCGTACTTTGAGGAGATTGACCTAAGTGACCATTCCGCAGTCCGACGCCGCGTTGGCCGCCGTCCCCGATCGGTTCGACCCCTCTGCGGGAGTGCAGGGCGCCTACGACACCCCGCTGGGCATCACCAACCCGCCCATCGACGAGCTGCTGGACCGCGTGTCGAGCAAGTACGCCCTGGTGATCTACGCCGCCAAGCGGGCCCGCCAGATCAACGATTACTACAACCAGCTCGGCGAGGGCATCCTCGAATACGTTGGGCCGCTGGTCGAGCCGGGGCTTCAGGAGAAGCCGCTGTCGATCGCCCTGCGCGAAATCCACGCCGACCTGCTCGAGCACACCGAGGGCGAGTAACAGGCCCGGCGCGCTGTGGACAACCGCGATCGGGTCGCGAAAAAAGTCGTCGTCGGGGTCTCCGGAGGCATCGCCGCCTACAAGGCGTGCACGGTCGTTCGTCAGCTCTCCGAGGCCGGCCACCTGGTCCGGGTCATCCCCACCGAATCCGCCTTGCGGTTCGTCGGGGCGGCCACCTTCGAGGCGCTCTCCGGCCAACCGGTGCACACCGGGGTTTTCGAAAACGTCCCGGAGGTGCCGCACGTCCAGCTCGGCCAGAAGGCCGATCTGGTCCTGGTGGCGCCCGCGACCGCGGACCTGCTGGCCCGCGCGGTGCACGGCCGCGCCGACGACCTGCTGACCGCAACCCTGCTGACGGCGAGGTGCCCGGTGCTGTTCGCGCCGGCGATGCACACCGAGATGTGGTTGCACCCGGCCACCGTCGACAACGTGGCGACGCTGCGGCGCCGCGGCGCGGTGGTGCTGGAACCCGCGTTCGGCCGGCTCACCGGCGCCGACAGCGGGTCAGGGCGGCTGCCCGAAGCGGAGGAGATCACCACGCTGGCCCAGCTGCTGCTGGAACGCCACGACGCGCTTCCCTACGACCTCGCCGGCTGCAAGGTGCTGGTGACCGCCGGCGGCACCCGCGAACCGATCGACCCGGTGCGCTTCATCGGCAACCGCAGCTCGGGCAAGCAGGGCTACGCGGTGGCCCGCGTCGCCGCCCAGCGCGGCGCCGAAGTCACGCTGATCGCCGGGCACACGGCGGGACTGATCGACCCCGCGGGCGTCGAGGTGGTTCACGTCAGCTCGGCGGAGCAGCTCGGCGACGCCGTGGCCAAGCACGCCCCCGCGGCAGATGTGCTGGTGATGGCGGCGGCGGTCGCCGACTTCCGGCCCGCTCAGGTTTCCGCCGCCAAGATCAAAAAGGGTGACGAGGGGCCACCGGCGATCGAGCTGGTGCGCAACGACGACGTGCTGGCCGGCGCGGTGCGGGCGCGCGCCAACGGCGAGCTGCCCAACATGCGGGCCATCGTCGGGTTCGCCGCGGAGACGGGCGATGCCAACGGGGATGTGCTGTTCCACGCCCGTGCCAAGCTGCGCCGCAAGGGCTGCGACCTGTTGGTGGTCAACGCGGTGGGCGACGGCAGGGCGTTCGAGGTGGACAGCAACGACGGGTGGTTGCTCGCCTCCGATGGCACCGAGTCGGCGCTGCAGCACGGCTCCAAGACGTTGATGGCCAGTCGTATCGTGGATGCGATCGCCACGTTTCTGCACGGCGGCGGGTAATACGGTTCGGTTCTCCTGTGGCGCCGGGCCAGGTGCTGGCCGGACGACGCCCGCCCATATAATTCGGTTAACTAATTATTCGGAAGGATTGAGATTGTGAGCGAAAATGGTCGCCTGTTTACCAGTGAGTCGGTGACTGAGGGACATCCCGACAAGATCTGTGACGCGATCAGCGACTCGGTCCTCGACGCCCTGCTGGCGCAGGACCCCCGCTCACGTGTCGCGGTCGAGACGCTGGTGACCACCGGCCAGGTGCACGTCGTCGGCGAGGTGACGACGACGGCGAAGGAGGCATTCGCCGACATCACCAACACGGTCCGCGAGCGCATCCTCGAGATCGGCTACGACTCGTCGGACAAGGGTTTCGACGGGGCGTCCTGCGGGGTGAACATCGGCATCGGCGCGCAGTCGCCCGACATCGCCCAGGGCGTCGACACCGCGTACGAGGCCCGGGTCGAGGGTGAGCGGGACCCGCTGGACGCCCAGGGCGCCGGTGACCAGGGCCTGATGTTCGGCTACGCGATCGCCGACACCCCCGAGCTGATGCCGCTGCCCATCGCGCTGGCCCACCGCCTGTCCCGGCGGCTGACCGAGGTGCGCAAGAACGGCGTGCTGCCCTACCTTCGCCCGGACGGCAAGACGCAGGTCACCATCGAATACGAAGACAACGTCCCGGTCCGGCTCGACACCGTGGTCATCTCCACCCAGCACGCGGCCGACATCGACCTCGAGCGCACCCTGACCCCCGACCTGCGAGAAAAGGTGGTCAACACCGTCCTCGACGACCTGGCTCACGACACGCTGGACACCTCGTCGACGCGGTTGCTCTTCAACCCGACCGGCAAGTTCGTCCTGGGCGGCCCGATGGGCGACGCGGGGCTGACCGGCCGCAAGATCATCGTCGACACGTACGGCGGGTGGGCCCGCCACGGTGGAGGTGCCTTCTCCGGCAAGGATCCGTCCAAGGTGGACCGCTCGGCGGCCTACGCGATGCGTTGGGTGGCCAAGAACATCGTCGCCGCCGGCCTGGCGGAGCGGGTCGAGGTGCAGGTGGCCTACGCCATCGGCAAAGCCGCCCCCGTCGGCCTGTTCGTCGAGACCTTCGGCACCGCCACGGTGGACCCGGTCAAAATCGAGAAGATCGTCCCGGAGGTGTTCGACCTGCGGCCCGGCGCCATCATCCGCGACCTGGACCTGCTGCGCCCGATCTACGCGCAGACCGCCGCGTACGGCCACTTCGGCCGCACCGACATCGAGCTGCCGTGGGAGCAGCTGAACAAGGTCGACGACCTCAAGCGCGCCGTCTAGGGGACGCCGGCCTTCGTGAACCGGTAGTCGTCCAGGTCGAATCGCCTGCTGCGCCAATAGGCCTCGACCGTGGTGGTGGGGCGCAGCGGCACGTCGCCGTTCTTGTCGAAGTAGTAGCTGTTGGCCAGCCGGCAGCTGTCCTGCCAGAAGATCTGCCGGTGCCGTCGGCGCATCATCTCGTCGAAGTACCGGTCGTTGGCTTCCTCGGTGACCTCGACGCGCGTCGCCCCCTCGCGCTCGGCCCGTTTGAGGCACCGCACGATGTGGTGGGTCTGCGTCTCGATGAGCGCGAAATATGAAGAGCCGACGTAGCCGTACGGACCGAACACCGTGAACAGGTTGGGGAAATCGGGGACGCTGACTCCCTCGTAGGCCTGCAGCCGGTGTTCGTCCCAGAACCGGCTCAGGGATTTGCCGCCGCTTCCGGTGACCGCGAACGTCGGGACGTCGTCGGGGTCCATCACTTTGAAGCCGGTGGCCAGGATCAGCACGTCGACGTCGTGGTTCTCGCCGTCGGTGGTGGCCACGGCCGCCGGTGTGATCTTGTCGATCGGCTCGGTGACCAGCCGCACGTTGTCCCGGTTGAACGTGGCCAGGTACTCGTTGTGGAAACCGGGGCGCTTGCAGCCGACCGCGTAGCGCGGGGTGAGCTGATCGCGCACCGTCGGGTCGTGAACCTGTTTGCGCAGATACGCCAGCCCCGCCGACTCCATCCTCTTGGCCAGCGGGATGACGGTGAAGTAGTGCGCGGAGATCGGGAAGGTGACTTCGACGAAGGCCTGGCTGAGTAACCGCTGCACGACTTTGCCGCCGGGGATCCGCATCGCCCAACGGGCCGGCGCGGGCAACGCGACGTCCAGCTTGGGGAAGCACCAAATCGGGGTGCGCTGAAAAACGGTGAGCTGCTTGACAATCGGCGCGATTTCGGGAATCACCTGAACGGCCGAGGCCCCGGTGCCGATGATCGCGACGCGCTTGCCGCTCAGGTCCTGGTCGTGATCCCAGCGTGCGGTGTGCATCGTGATGCCGCCGAAGCTGTCGACGCCGTCGATGTCGGGCAGGTTGGGCACGGTGAGCACGCCGCAGGCGCTGATCAGGAATCGGGCGGTCACCGTGCCGCCGGGATCGGTCTGCACCCGCCACAGGCACTGCTCGTCGTCGAACTCGGCGGCTTGTACCTTGGTGTTCAACCGGATTCGCGATCGGAGCCCGTATTTGTCGACGCAGTGCTCGGCGTACGCCTTGAGCTCGCGCCCCCGCGCGTAGGTGCGCGACCAGTCCGGGCTCTGCTCGAAGGAGAACTGGTAGGAGAACGACGGAATGTCCACGGCGATACCGGGATAGGTGTTCCAGTGCCACGTCCCGCCGACCCCGTCGCCCGCCTCGACGACGAGATAGTTCGACAGCCCGGCGTTGTCGAGCTTGATGGCGGCGCCGATTCCGGAGAAGCCGGCGCCGACGATCAGCGTGTGGCAGTCGGGAGTGCTGCTCATCGGTGTCCGCCTAGGGGTGTAGTGCTTTCTTGAGTGCGGCCAGCCCCCGGTCGGTGGCATCGCCGGCCGCGGGAATCACCAGAGCGAAGCTGGCGTAGCCGTGCACCAGGTTCGGCTCGTTGCTCAATTCCGCGGCCACGCCGGCGCTGTCCAGCAGCTCGGCGTAGCGCGCCCCGTCGTCGCGCAGCGGATCGTGTTCGGCCGTGCCGATGTAGGCGGGCGGCAACCCGGACAGGTCCGTCGCGTTCGCCGGGGCCAGGGTGACGGGCAGTGCCGTCGGGTCGCTGATGTCGTGGTCGGGCAGATACCAGGACAGGAAGGCGTCGATCACGTCGCGGTCCAGGATGGGCGCGTTGGCGTTCTCGGTGTACGACGGCAGCGACAGGTCCGCGGTGACGACCGGGTACCACAACAGCTGGAAGCTGAGCTCGGGTCCGTCGTTCTGGCTGGCCAGATGCGCCATCACGGCGGCCAGGTTGCCGCCGGCCGAGTCGCCGGCGACGGCGATGCGGCTGGGGTCACCGCCCAGCTCGGCGGCGTGCTCGGCGACCCACTGCAACGCCGCCCAGGAGTCGTTGACCCCGGCCGGGAACGGATGCTCGGGCGCCAGCCGGTAGTCGACGGACACCACGATGGCCTCGGCCCCGACGGCGTGCGCGCGGGCGAGGGGGTCGTGGGTGTCCAGTCCGCCGAGGCAGAAGCCGCCGCCGTGGTAGAAGACGACGACGGGCAACGCCTCCTCCGGCTCCAGGGGCGGCCAGTAGATGCGCACGGGAATGTCGGTGAGCTCCCCGTGACCGATCGTGCGGTCCTCAATGCGCAGGTCCGGCAGCATTTCGGAAGGGACCTGGAGCAGCCGCAGGCGCGAGCGTGCAACCTCCACGCCGTCGGCTGCGCTGAAGGTCATCGGGAAGGCGTCGAGCAACGCCTTGAACGCCGGATCGATGCCGGGTCGGGCGAAGGTGGGCTCCGTCATGGATTCACCGTACGCCCCGCATTCACCCGCGCAGCCCGGTTCGCAGGGCCCTCAACCCGCGCTCCATCGCGGCGGTGGCGGCGGGCACCACACCGCCGTAACCGAGGTAGCCGTGCACCAGGGTCTCGGCGTTGTGCACCTCGACCAAAACGCCCGCTCCAGCCAGCCGCTCGCCGTACCGAATGCCGTCGTCGCGCAGCGGGTCGTGACCCGCGACGGCGATGTAGGCGGGCGGCAGGTTGGACACGTCTGCGGCACGTCCCGGCGCCATGCCCGGCGGCGGGGCGGACAAGTCGACTTCGCCCGCGTACCAACGCGAGAACTCGGCGACGGCCTTGACATCCAGGATCGGCGCGGCGGCGTTCTCGGTGAAGGACGGCAGCGAGGCATCCCACATTGTGGAGGGATACCACAGCAGCTGGAACGCGATGAGCGGCGCGCCGCTATCACGCGCCCGCTGTGCCGTTACGGCCGTGATGGTTCCGCCGGCTGAATCCCCGGCCAGGGCCAACCGATTCGGATTACCGCCCAACTCGCCGGCGTGCTCGGCGACCCAAAGCGTTGCGGCCCAGGCATCTTCGATAGCCGCGGGGTATGGATGCTCGGGTGCCAACCGATAGTCGACGGACACCACGATCGCGTCGGCGCCCACCGCGTGCTGGCGGGCCGTGCCGTCGTAGCTGTCGAGGTCACCCACGACGAAGCCACCGCCGTGGAAATACAGCACCACCGGCGGCGCGGTACTCCCGGTGCTTGCGCCCAAATCGATTGGTGGCCAATAGATCCGAATGCCGATCGGCCCCGCCGGACCCTGGATGGTGCGGTCTTCGACGCGCAGCTCCGGATGCAGTGGCCGGCGGGGCAGGTCGCGGAACCGCTGACGCGCGGCATCAACACCGTCGTCGGTGGATAGCCGGAAGGGAACCGCATCCAGTACCTTCTGCAGGATGGGGTCGATCGCGGGCTTTTCGTCGGCTGTGTTATCCAAGCTTGGCATGGACGTACCGTACGCACCGCGTCTGGTGTTCGGCGGCTGGGTGGTGGCCGGCTGGGCGGCCCTCGGCTATGGCGTCTACCTGACGGTGTTGGCGTTGGGTTCGCCGCCGGGAACGGAGCTGACCGGGCACTGGGTGCTCCAGCCGCTGTTCAAGGCGTCGATGGCGTTGTTGCTGACCGCCGCCGCGGTCGGCCACGCCGTCGTCCGCGAGCGGCGGTGGCTGATGCCGGCGCTGCTGCTGTCGGCCATCGGCGACTGGGCGCTGGCGATCCCGTGGTGGGAGCCGTCCTTCGTCGTGGGCCTGGCCGCATTCCTGTTGGCGCACTTGTGCTTCCTGGGCGCGCTCGTGCCCCTGGCGGCAAGGCGCCCGTCGAAGCCGCGCATCGCCGCCGTGGTGGCCATGTGCCTGGCCACCATCGCGCTGCTGGCGTGGTTCTGGCCGCACCTGGACAAGCTGAAGCTTCCGGTGACGGCCTACATCCTCGTGCTGACCGCGATGGTGTGCGCCGCGCTGGTGGCGCAGCTGCCGACGATCTGGACGGCGGTGGGGGCGGTGTGTTTCGCGGTGTCCGATTCGCTGATCGCCATCGGCCGATTCATCCTGGGCAACGAGGCACTGGCGGTGCCGATCTGGTGGTCGTACGCCGCCGCGCTGATCCTGATGACGGCCGGGTTCTTCTTCGGTCGTGAGGCGCCGGCCGACGCCGACCCCGTGAAACCGGCCGAAAGCTGATCCCGGACGGTAAAGGCGTTGAGCAGCAACATAATTCGGCGCGCAGGGGTGCCGTGAGCGGCGCCGTGCGCACGCCCGTTCAGGTGGAACCCATCGCGCGGGTGCTGCCGATGCTCTCGGTTCCGCACCTGGACCGTGAGTTCGACTACCTGGTGTCGGCCGAGCAGTCCGACGACGCCCAGCCCGGGGCGCGGGTGCGGGTGCGGTTTCACGGCCGCCTGGTCGACGCCTTCTTGCTGGAGCGCCGCAATGACACCGATCATCAGGGCAAGCTCGGCTATCTGGACCGCGTCGTGTCGGCCGAACCCGTGCTGACGCCGGAGATCCGCCGGTTGGTCGATGCGGTGGCGGCGCGCTACGCCGGGACCCGGCCGGACGTGCTGCGGCTGGCGGTGCCGGCCCGGCACGCCCGGGTGGAGCGGGAACCGACGACGCCCCACCGGTTGCCGGTGCCCGCGCCCGTCGACCCGTCGGCGTGGGATGGGTACGCGCGAGGCGCCCAGTTCCTGGCCGCCCTGGCCGAGTCGCGGGCCGCGCGGGCCGTCTGGCAGGCGCTGCCGGGGGAGTCGTGGGCGGACCGATTCGCCGAAGCCGCCGTGCAAACCATTCTGGCCGGACGGGCGGTGCTGGGGATCGTTCCCGATCAGCGGGACCTGGACGCGCTGTGGCGGGCCGCGACCGCGCGGATCGACGAGAGCGGCGTGGTGGCGCTGTCGGCCGGGCTGGGGCCGGCGGCCCGGTACCGGCGGTGGCTCGCGGCGCTGCGCGGTCAGGCACGGCTGGTGATCGGCACTCGCAGCGCGGTTTTCGCTCCGCTCAGCGACCTGGGGCTCGTCATGGTGTGGGCCGACGCCGACGACTCGCTCGCCGAGCCGCGGGCGCCCTACCCGCACGCCCGCGAGGTGGCGATGCTGCGGGCCCATCAGGCGCGCTGTGCGGCGCTGATCGGGGGTTACGCGCGCACCGCGGAAGCCCAGGCGCTGGTGCGCAGTGGGTGGGCGCACGACATCGTCGCGACCCGGGCGGTGGTGCGCGCCCGCACCCCACGGGTGGTCGCCCTCGACGACACGGGCTACGCCGACGAACGCGACCCGGCCGCGCGCACCGCGCG
>NZ_LZKH01000038.1:0-49191 GCF_001672745.1 Mycobacterium sp. E1386 | reverse complement strand
CAGCGCGTCGACGACAGCGCCCTGGTCGCCGGCGTCAACAACCGCGTCCAGCTCGCGGAGCTGGGCGCCGAACTCAACCGCCGGATCGTCGCCGCCCACCAGATGGCCGGGGTGACCGTCATCGACCCGGCGACCACCTGGATCGACGTCGACGTCACGATCGGCCGCGACACCGTCATCCACCCCGGCACGCAGCTACTGGGCCGCACCCAGCTCGGCGGCCACTGCGTCGTCGGCCCGGACACCACGCTCACCGACGTCACCGTCGGCGACGGCGCATCGGTGGTGCGCACCCACGCCACGTCGTCGGCCATCGGCGCCGGCGCCACGGTCGGTCCCTTCACCTACCTGCGGCCCGGAACGGTGTTGGGCGACGACGGCAAGCTCGGCGCGTTCGTCGAGACCAAGAACTCGACCATCGGCGCCGGCACGAAAGTTCCGCACCTGACCTACGTCGGCGACGCCGACATCGGCGAGCACAGCAACATCGGAGCGTCCAGCGTGTTCGTCAACTACGACGGCACGTCCAAGGCCCGCACCACCATCGGCTCGCACGTGCGCACCGGGTCCGACACCATGTTCGTCGCCCCGGTGACGGTCGGCGACGGGGCGTACACCGGCGCCGGGACCGTGGTGCGCGAGGACATCCCGCCGGGCGCGCTGGCGGTGTCCGCCGGACCGCAACGCAACATCGAGGGCTGGGTGCAGCGCAAACGGCCGGGCAGCGCGGCGGCGGAAGCGGCCGCGAAGGCGGCGAAGGCCGACCACGAGACATCCGGGCCCGAATAGACATCGTGACTTTGGTATCTGGTAACCCGGCCACATTTCCGTACCATTCGCTACGTACGATTGGCCATCCACTTCTGATCCGAACGGCGAGGGCAGCGCGTTGAGCCACGACTGGACCGACAACCGCAAAAACCTGATGCTCTTCTCCGGCCGTGCGCACCCGGAGTTGGCCGAGCAGGTGGCAAAAGAGCTCGACGTCCACGTCACCGCTCAGACGGCGCGGGAGTTCGCCAACGGCGAGATCTTCGTCCGGTTCCACGAGTCGGTCCGCGGGTGCGACGCGTTCGTCCTGCAGTCGGCCCCCGCGCCGGTGAACGACTGGCTGATGGAACAGCTGATCATGATCGACGCGCTCAAACGGGGCAGCGCCAAGCGGATCACCGCCGTCATGCCGTTCTACCCCTACGCCCGCCAGGACAAGAAGCATCGCGGCCGCGAACCGATCTCGGCGCGACTGGTCGCCGACCTGCTCAAGACGGCCGGTGCCGACCGGATCGTGACCGTGGACCTGCACACCGACCAGATCCAGGGCTTCTTCGACGGGCCGGTCGACCACATGCGCGGGCAGAACCTGCTCACCGGCTACATCCGGGACAACTACCCGGACGGAAACATGGTGGTCGTCTCCCCCGACTCCGGCCGCGTGCGCATCGCCGAGAAGTGGGCCGACGCGCTGGGCGGCGTCCCGCTCGCCTTCATCCACAAGACCCGGGATCCGCGGGTGCCCAACCAGGTGGTGTCCAACCGCGTCGTCGGCGAGGTGCAGGGCAGGACCTGCGTGCTGATCGACGACATGATCGATACCGGCGGCACCATTGCCGGCGCTGTGCAGCTGCTTCGCGACGACGGCGCCGCCGACGTCATCATCGCCGCCACCCACGGCGTGCTGTCCGACCCGGCCGCCGAGCGGCTCGCGGCGTCGGGCGCCCGCGAGGTGATCGTCACCAACACGCTGCCGATCGGCGAGGAGAAGCGCTTCCCCCAGCTCACCGTCCTGTCCATCGCGCCGCTGTTGGCCAGCACCATTCGCGCCGTCTTCGAAAACGGCTCCGTCACGGGGCTATTCGACGGGGACGCCTAGATGGCCGATACCGTCATCTACCACAACCCGAAGTGCAGCACGTCCCGCAAGACGCTGGACTTGTTGCGCGACAGCGGGTTTGAGCCGACGGTCGTCGAATACCTGAAGAACCCCCCGTCCCGCGACGAACTGATCAACATGATCAACGACGCCGGGATCGACGTGCGCACCGCGGTGCGCAAGCGGGAAGCGCTGTACGCCGAACTGGGTCTGGCCGACGCCACCGACGAGCAGCTGCTCGACGCGATGGCCGAACACCCGATCCTGATCGAGCGGCCGTTCGTCGTCACACCGAAGGGCACCCGGCTGGCTCGGCCGGTCGACACGGTCCGCGAGATTCTGTGAGACGTGCCTGCGCGGCCGCCGCAATTGCGGTGACGCTGCCCGCGGTGGCGTGCGGCCCGAAAACGCCCGACTATCAATCGATCTGGTCCACGACGCCGACAACTACGACGACCACGACACGGGTCGCCAAGCCCGTGCCGCTGTCGCAATATCTGCAGAACATCGGTGTGACCGGCGAGCAGGTCGCGCCGGGCAACCTGCCCGACCTGACGGTGTCGATACCGACACCCCCGGGCTGGTCGGTCGCGAACAATCCGCACATCTCCCCGAAGACGCTGATGATCTCCAAGGGCGGCAAGTATCCGACCGCCAGACTCGTGGTGTTCGTACTGCACGGCGACTTCGACGCCGCACAAGTGATCCAGCACGGCAACGACGACGCCCAATTGTTCCAAGACTTCAAGCAGCTGGACGCCTCGACGACGCCCTACAACGGCTTCCCTTCGTCGATGATTCAGGGCAGCTACGACTTGGATGGCACCCGGCTACACAGCTTCAACCGGATCGTCATCGCCACCGGTTCCCCGCCCGCCAAGCAGCGATACCTGGTTCAGCTGACCATCACCGGCCTGGCCAACGAGGCGGTCGCGCAGTCGACCGACATCGAGGCGATCATGCGAGGATTCGTCGTCGCGGCGAAGTGATTGGCCAGTGCGCGCCACTTCCGTCACATGAATCACTGCGTGTAGGACTGCGCGTTTTGCCCGCCTCCGAGCGACAACTGGACTAGCTGGACTCGCGAAGTGATCCCGAGTTTGGCGTAGACGTGGGTGAGATGGGTTTGAACCGTACGCGGTGAGATGAACAGGCGGGCCCCGATGTCCTTGTTGCCCAAGCCTTCCCGGACCAGACGCACCACGTCCTGCTCCGTCGGGGTCAGCGATCCCCACCCGCTGGCCGGGCGCTTACGCTCGCCGCGCCCGCGCTGTGCGTAGGCGATCGCCTCATCGGTGGACATGTCGGCGCCTTCGGCCCAATTGGTGTCGAAGTCGCTGTTCGGCAGCGCTTCTCGCGCCTTCGCCAGCACGGCCTGGTAGCCGGATTCGTACATCGGGCGGCGAACCTCACCGGTCCGCCGCCGCATGCCATCCGCCGCGCCCAGCACGCGAGCCGCGTGCGCGTGTTTGCCGGCGTCTACCGCCAGGCACGCCAGGCATTCCAGCGTGTCGGGCACCCGAAGGTATCCCTGGACGCGGGCGGCGACCGCCAGGGCGTCGTGCGCGTCACGCTCCGCTTCGTCCGGTTCGCCCTGTGCCAGCGCGATGTAGGCGCGCGCCGTCAGCGCCACCACCTGCTGGTAGCCCGGCACGATGGTGACGTTCTCGTCGGCCCATCGGCGGGCGACGTCCAGGTGGCCGCAGGCAAGTGCGGCCTCGGCGATCGGGTTGACGCTTCTGGTGAACACCTCCCGCGAGGGACTGGTGCGCTGCCATGCCGTCTCACAAAACCGCAGCGCCTCGTCCGCATCGTCGTCGGTCAGCACGGCGTCGGCGAGGATCGCGTACACCGTGTCTTCGGACGACCCGCCCATCGCCTCGGCGGCCACCAGGGCGGACTCGGCGGCGGATCGCGCGGCGGCGGCGCGACCCAGGCGACTGAGCACAACGCTGTGGACCGTGTGGCCATAGGTTTTCATTACTACCTCGCCCGCCGCCTCCGCCTCCTGCGCCAAAGTCCTCCCCACCTCCTTGGCCTCGGCGAGATGCCCCTGCATCATCAGCGCGATACCGAGCCAGGTTCGACAATTGCGAGAGAAGAACTTGTCACCCAGCGTGTCGGCGAGAGCACGCCCCCTTTCGGCGGCCGCGCGCGCCTCGACTGGTCGCCCTGCGAAGGCACCCACCGTCGCCTGGTGGCTGTGGATCTGGCAAAGGCTCCACAAATCACCGGCGGCGCCGGCGAGGTCGATCGCCTCCGCGAAGTAGGGCTGCGCCACCTCCGAGCTGTAAACGGTGCTCATTCCGCAACCGATCAGCGCCCGGGTGACCAGCGTCGGATCGTCGAGCTGTCGTGCTATTCCAAGCGCGTCCTCAGCGGGCCCCAACTCCGTGGGGATTCCGATCCACGCCGCGAGGACCTGTCGCTCGACCACGGCACCCGCTCGCACTGCCGGAGCGATCCCGGAATGACTTGCCTCGTTGAGAATCGAGTCCAGTCCGGCTATGCCCTCCAGGGTGCGCCCGCCTCGCAGCCACAGCGGTCGGAGTAATGAGATAAGCCTCAGCCCGGTCTCCAGGTCGGAATTCTCGCGGCACCAGGTGAAGGCGGCCCGCAGATTGTCGACTTCCGTTTCTCCCCAATGCAACAGCAGCTCATCGCGGGAATGGCCCTCTGACGCCAGTTCCGCGGCCTTCGCGGTGTAGTAGTCGCGGTGGCGGGTCCGCACCTCGTCAGACTCACCGGACTCACCGAGTTTTTCCTGCGCATATTGACGAACCGTCTCCAACAACCGGTAGCGCATCCCGGCTCCGGTCTCCTCGGCGACCACCAGAGATTTGTCGACCAACAGGCTCAACTGGTCCAACAATTGGTAGCTCTCGACTTCGCTGCCGGCACCGACGGCTTGGGCGGCGTGCAGGTCGAAGTCGCCCGCAAATGCGGCCAAGCGGCGGAACAAAATTCGTTCGGGTTCGGTGAGCAGCGCATGCGACCAATCCACCGAGGCCCGCAGCGTCTGCTGGCGGCGCACCGCGGTGCGGGCGCCCCCGGTGAGGAGCCGGAACCGGTCATGCAGGCTGTCGAGGATCTGCTGTAACGACAGCGCCCGAACCCGTGCGGCGGCAAGCTCGATCGCCAACGGCATGCCATCCAACCGCCGGCAGATTTCTTCGACCGGCGCCCGATTATCCTCTCCCACAATGAAGTCGGGTCGCGAGCGCCGGGCGCGGTCGGCGAACAACTCGATCGCTTCGTCAGCCAAGCTCAAGGACGGTACCCGCCAACCGAATTCGCCCGGCACGCCGAGCGGTTCGCGGCTGGTGGCCAGGATGGTCAGCTGCGGGCACGCCTTGAGCAATTCCTCGGTCAGCGACACGCACGCGTCGATCAGGTGCTCGCAGTTATCCAGTAACAGCAACACGTTCCGCCGACCGAAGAACCGCACCAATAGTTCCGTGGTAGAACGCCCCTGCTGATCGGGAAGCCCGAGCGCACGCGCGACGGCGACCGGCACCACGGCGGGAATCGTGATCGGCGCGAGGTCGACGTACCACTGCCCGTCGGGGAAGCGGTCGCTGAGATCGGAAGCGATCTCGATGGCAAGCCGCGTCTTGCCCACGCCGCCCGCCCCGGTCAGGCTCACCATGCGGTTGTCCGCGACGATGTGTCGCAACTGCTCGATTTCTTGTTCGCGCCCAATGAAACTCGTCAATTGGGTCGGAAGATTATGCGCGGCAACCGCATTGCCCACTCGCAGCGGCGGAAATTCGTTGGCCAGGTCGGGATGGCACAGCTGCACGACGCGCTCGGGGCGCGGCAGATCGCGCAGCGGGTAGCTACCCAGGTCGGCGAGCCACACGCCGTCGGGCAGCCGGTCCACCACCATCGCTTCGGTCGCGCCGGACAACACCGTCTGGCCACCGTGCGCGAGATCGCGTAGCCGGGCCGTGCGGTTGATGGTGGGGCCCGCGTAGTTGGCGTCGTCGCGCAACTGGATCTCGCCGGTGTGTATCCCGATCCGCAGCCGAATGGGCGCCAGCGGGGCGCACTGCACGGCAAGCGCGCACGCCACCGCGTCGGACGCGCGGGCGAAGGCGGCCACGAAGCTGTCCCCCTCGCCCTGCTCGAGTGGGCGAACACCGTCGTGCGCGTCGACGGCGTCGTTGACGGTCTTGTTCAGCCGGGTCAGCGCGGCGGTCATTTCCTCAGCCCGGGTTTCCCAGAGCCGGGTCGAGCCCTCGACATCGGCCAGCAGCAACGTCACCGTGCCTGTCGGCAGCAACTCGCTCACGCCCAACTCGTTCCAGTTCAGCGACGGCATCTCCGCGTGTTGGCTCATGGTAGCCAGCTTCGCGGGCTCCCAGCACGCAAACATCGGCCACAGCGCGTAGATCTTCCCCGAAAGCGCCGCCGAAACCTACGCGGTCGACCGCGCACATTTACGCGCTGCGGCGGATGGTCTTTGTCGCCCGCCCCCCGATAGTCGACTCAACGCCGAGTGAGGAGACCGCTATGACCACCGTCCAAACCAGTGAGTGCCCGAGCGTGTTCGACGCTGGGGTGCCTTTCTTCTCCTATGACCACCTCACCGATCCCGACGAGGCGCACCACGCCATTGCCGCCGCCCGCGAACAGTCCCCGATCGCCATGGGGCCGCGGGGGCCGGAGGTGCTGAGCTACGAACTGGTCCACCAGGTACTGCGGGACCCCCGCTTCATCACGGCCCACGGCCTCGGGCTCGACCTGCAAGGCGTCACCTCCGGCCCGTTGTGGGACAGGGCGACCGCCAACATCCTCGGACTCGACGGTGCCCAGCACCACCGGCTGCGCCGGCTGGTATCCAAGGCGTTCGCGCCGCGTGGTGCCGAGCGGCTGCGTTCGCTGATCGTCGAGGTGATCAACGGATTGGTCGATCCGCTGACCGAGGCCGGGCATTGCGACGTGGTGTCCGACATCTCCCGCCGCTACCCCACCCCGATCATCTGCGCCCTGCTCGGCGCGCCGCCCGAGGACTGGCAGCTGTTCTCCGACTGGACCGACGACATCAAGAAGCTCTTCGACTGGAACGTCGCCGAGGACGCCCCGGCGATCCTGGCCGCCTGGGACCAGCTCGACGCCTACCTCGAAGGCCTGATCGCCCGTCGGCGCGCATCACTGACCGACGACCTCGTCTCCGACCTCATTCGCGCCGAGGAGGACGGCGACCGGCTCACCCATGACGAGTTGCTCATGTTGTGCGCCACGCTGCTGGGAGCCGGCACCGACACCACGCGCAACCAGCTCGCGGCGGCGGTGCAAGCGCTCTGCGCGCACCCCGACCAATGGGCGTTGCTCGCCCGGCGTCCAGAGCTGGCGGCCAACGCGGTCCACGAGCTGATGCGTTACTGGCCAATCATTTTCGGCACCATCCGGCGGGCCGCCGAAGATGTCGACCTGGCCGGGGTTCGCGTTCCCGCGGGCACGCTCGTGCTGGCCAACACCGCCGCGGCCAACCGTGACCCCAGTGTCTACGACCGCCCGGACCGCCTCGACATCACCCGCGAGGGCGCCGCGCCCATGCTCACCTTCGGCGGTGGCGTGCACTACTGCCTCGGCGCCCACCTGGCGCGCTTGGAGCTGACCGAGGCGCTTCGCGTCATCACCCAGCGCATGCCCAATCCCCGCGCGGCCGGCCCCGCGCAGTGGAGGGCCATCATCGGCATCACCGGGCCCACCACGGTGCCGCTGGACTTCGACACCGGGCACTGAGGGAGTCCTATTAGGCTCGTCAGCCATGACCAACTGGACCGCCGCAGACCTGCCGTCGTTCGCCGGGCGCAGCGTGATCGTCACCGGGGCCAACAGCGGACTGGGCGCGGTGACCGCCCGCGAGCTGGCGCGGCGAGGCGCGACGCTCGTCATGGCCGTCCGCGACGTTCGCAAGGGCGAGAAGGCCGCGCTGCAGATCAGGGGCTCACATACCGGCCCGGTCGAGGTGCGCCCACTCGACTTGCAGAATCTGTCGTCGGTGCGGGAGTTCGCCGACGGGGTGGACAAGGTCGACGTGCTGATCAACAACGCCGGCATCATGGCCGCCCCGTACGCCCGGACCATCGACGGGTTCGAGAGCCAGATCGGCACCAACCACCTCGGTCACTTCGCGCTGACCAACCTGCTGCTGCCCAAGCTCACCGACCGGGTGGTCACGGTGTCGTCGATGGCGCACTGGGCGGGACGGATCAGCCTCGACGACCTGAACTGGGAGCGGCGGCGATACTCACCCTGGCTGGCCTACAGCCAGTCCAAGCTCGCCAACCTGCTGTTCACCAGCGAGCTGCAGCGACGCCTGGATGCGGCCGGTTCCACGCTGCGCGCGCTGGCCGCCCATCCCGGCTACTCGCACACCAACCTGCAGGGCGCATCCGGCCGGAAGCTCGGCGACGCGCTGATGTCGGCCGTCACCCGCGTGGTGGCCACCGACGCCGACTTCGGCGCCCGGCAAACGCTCTACGCCGCCTCGCAGGACCTGCCGGGCGACACGTTCGTCGGGCCGCGGTTCGGCCAGACCGGCCGCACCCAATCGGTCGGACGTAGCCGCCGGGCGCAGGACCCGGCGATGGCGGCGGCGCTGTGGGAGCTGTCCGAGCAGCTCACCGGCACCAAATTTCCGCTCTGAGGTGCGGATGCGCTAACCTGACCGGGCGTCACGGCGAGGGTGGCTGGCCAGCCAGCACCGTTATCGACGGAGACCGACGAACTGTCGCGACCCCGGCCGTGCCCCGACACTCAGGCATTGAGCACACAGGAGCGACACGATGGCCAAGTCCGCAGGCAACCAACTCACCGCCACGGTGCGAACCGAGATCGGCAAGGGCGCGTCCCGCCGAGCCCGCCGCGAGGGCAAGATTCCCGCCGTCCTCTACGGCCACGGCAGCGACCCGCAGCACCTCGAGCTGCCCGGTCACGACTTCGCCGCCGTGCTGCGCCACGCGGGCACCAATGCGGTGCTGACCCTGGACATCGACGGCAAGGAACAGTTGGCGCTGACCAAGGCGCTCGACATCCACCCGATCCGCCGCACCATCCAACACGCCGACCTGCTGGTCGTGCGCCGCGGGGAGAAGGTCGTGGTCGAGGTCCGGGTCGTCATCGAGGGCGACGCCGTTCCCGGCACCCTGGTCACTCAGGACACCAACACCATCGAGATCGAGGCCGACGCGCTCTCGATCCCCGAGCAGCTGACGGTGTCCGTCGAGGACGCCGAGCCGGGCACCCAGTTCACCGCCGGGCAGATCGCACTGCCGAAGGGCGTCAACCTGATCTCCGACCCGGAGATGCTGGTGGTGAACGTGGTGACCGCGCCGACCGCCGAGGACCTCGAGGAAGAGGGCGCGGGCGAGGTCGCCGAGGCCGAAGCAGCCCCCGCGGAAGAGGAAGCCGGCGAGGCCACAGATTCCGGGGCCCCCGCGGACGAGTCCGAGTAGGCGGACCGCAACGTGGCCGAGCCGTTGCTGGTGGTCGGCCTGGGCAATCCCGGAGACAACTACGCCCGCACCCGGCACAACCTCGGGTTCATGGTCGCCGACCTGCTCGCCGAACGGCTGGGCTCGAAGTTCAAGGTGCACAAGCGTTCCGGCGCCGAGGTGGTCAGCGGCCGGCTGGCGGGGCGCTCGGTGTTGGTGGCCAAGCCGCGCTGCTACATGAACGAGTCCGGCCGCCAGGTCGGGCCGTTGGCGAAGTTCTACTCGGTGACCCCGGCCGACATCATCGTCGTCCACGACGACCTCGACCTCGACTTCGGCCGCATCCGGCTCAAGATCGGCGGCGGCGAGGGCGGCCATAACGGGCTGCGCTCGGTCGCGTCCGCGCTGGGCACCAAGGAGTTTCAGCGGGTCCGCATCGGGATCGGCCGGCCGCCGGGGCGCAAAGACCCGGCGGCTTTCGTGTTGGAGAACTTCACCGCCGCCGAGCGCGGCGAGGTCCCGACCATTTGCGAGCAGGCCGCGGACGCCACCGAGTTGCTCATCCAGGTGGGACTGGAGCCGGCGCAGAACCAGGTCCACGCCTGGTAACCGCCGCGGCTTAGGTGACCAGGGTGGCGGAGTGGGACCGGCGCAGCTTGCCCGACGGTGTCTTCGGGATGGTGCCCGGCCCGAGCACCACGACGTTGCGGGGCCGCATGTCGACCTCGGCCACCACTTCGCGGGCGACCTGGTGCTCGATGCGGCGCACCTCGGCGGGGTCCTGCCAGGCGTTGGACTCGACGGCGACCGCGAACGTTTCGCGTGAGTGGCCGGCGTCCAGGCGCACCGCGACGGCGCAGCCGGGCCGCACCCCCTCGACGCGGCAGGCGGCCCGCTCGATGTCGGTGGGGTAGATGTTGCGGCCCGCCATGATGATGACGTCCTTGACGCGGCCGCACACCACGACGTGCCCGTCCTCGGTCAGGTAGCCGAGGTCACCGGTGTCATACCAGCCGTTCTCGTCCTGCGCCGGGATGAAACCGCCCATGGTCAGGTAGCCGGGCGTCAGCGACTCCCCGCGCAGCTCGATGACGCCGACGCCGCGCGGCGGCATCACGTCGCCGTTCTCGTCGATGATGCGCGCCTCGAGGTCTTGCAGGAGCGGGCCCAGGGTCGCCAGCCTGCGGGTGTTGCCCTTGGTGGCGGGCACGGCGCGGCGCAGGGCGGCCAGCAGGTCGGCGTCGACCTCGTCGACGACCAGACCGGCGTTGCACTCCGAAAACGACACAGCCAGCGTCGTCTCGGCCATGCCGTAGGCCGGCAGGATCGCCGACGGCCGCAGGCCGAACGGCTTGCCGGCGTCGAGCAGGTCCTCCACGTCGGCGGGTTCCACGGGCTCGGCACCCGAGAGCGCGAAACGCAGGGTGGACAGGTCGAAATCGCCGGGCTTGGCGTTCCGCCGCAACCGCTTGGCCAGCAGGGCGTAGGCGAAGTTGGGCGCCGCGGTCATGGTGCCCTTGTACTTGTCGATCAGCTTGGCCCACAGCAACGTGTCACGCAGGAAGTCCATCGGCGTGACCTTGACCAGCTCCGCGCCGAAGTACATCGGGATGGTCAGGAAGCCAACCATGCCCATGTCGTGGAAGCAGGGCAGCCAGCTCACCATGACATCCCTGTCGACGTCGTACTCGGCGCCGATGAACATCGCCTCGGCGTTGGAGTAGATGTTGCGATGGGTGATCTGGACGGCTTTGGGAGAACCGGTGGAGCCACTCGTCAACTGCATCAGCGCGAGGTCGTCCTCGCCGACCTCGACGGGGTCGATCGGCTCCGACGCCAGCAGGTCGGCGACGGTGAGGACCTTGATCCCCTTCTCCTCCAGCACGGGGATGGCGACCAGGAACGGCTCGGAGACGATGACGGCCTTGGCCTCGATCATGCCGATGACGTTCATGGTGTCTTCGGCCCACACGGCCAGGTCGGTGCGCGGCGTGGGCTGGTGCAGCATCGTCAGGCTGGCCCCGCGCATCCAGAGGCCCTGCGCCGTCGGGGCGATCTCCACCGGGAAGCCGGCCAGGACACCGACCGCGTCGCCCAGGCCGATCCCGGCGGCGGCCAGGCCGCCCGCGATGCGACTGGCGCGCTCGTGGACCTCGCCCCAGGTGTGCCGGACCGGCTCGTGCGGTTCACCGGTGACCATGCCCGTCGTCGCGTTACGGGCATTGCGGTACATCTTCTCGGTAAACCTGCTCACGCAAACCTCCTCGGTTCCGGCGCCTGGCCCAACGCCCGGGATTTCATATTCCGCCCACTGGGTAACGCTTCGGAACAGGCGCGCAAACACAGTCGGGCGGCGGTTAGGTCTCGAATCGGCGATGAGTCGGCTACCTGCCATTCGGCCGGCCGATGAGCGCGAAGCGGGCCCGAGAACCGCCGGCGGGCCCGAAGCATCAGTCGCCCGCCGGAGACCCCGGCGGACGACAGAAATGTGTGATCTTGCTCAGCGCGACTCGTCACCGCGCATATCTTAAACTCCTCTTAGGGAACAGCCCAAACGAATGCGGTTTTTGGGGTGCTTTTCACACTTCGGTGGGCGTCGGCACCACACGCGCCCCCGCCACCGGCCCGGTGGCTACCCGTACCGTCCGGCAGACACCCGCCCCGGACACCTGGGCGCCCACGTCGACCGCCGAGGCGGCCGAGGGGCACAAGAAGGCGCATGTCGGGCCCGACCCGGACACGATGCCCGCCAGCGCACCGGCCTCGACCCCGGCTCGCAGGGTTCGGCGCAGCTTCGGATTCAGGCTCACGGCGGCCGCCTGCATCTCGTTGCCCAGCAGCGACGCCAGCTGTTCCGGGTCGCCCGCGGCCAAGGCCGCCAGCACCGGGCCCGGGCCGGCGAGCCGCGGCGGGTCCCCCGCTTCGCGGAGCCGGTCCAGCTCGACGAACACCGCCGGCGTCAGCAACTCACCGTCGGCGAACGCCAACACCCAGTGGAAGGTGTTGCGCGACAACACAGTGGCCAACTCCTCGCCGCGGCCGGTGCCCAGTGCGGTGCCGCCGTGCAGGGCGAAGGGCACGTCGCTACCCAGGCGTGCGGCGAGCATGCGCAGGTCGCGCCGGGGCACGTTGAGCTCCCACAGCGAGTTCATGGCGACCAGCACCGCGGCCGCGTCGGCGCTGCCGCCGGCCATCCCGCCGGCTACCGGGATGGATTTGTCGATCATGATCGAGACGTCGGGCGCCCGGCCGACGTGTTCGGCCATCAGTTCGGCGGCCTGCCAGGCGAGGTTGCGTTCGTCGGTGGGCAGCGTGTCGGCGCCCTCGCCGACGAGCTCGAGCGACAGCACGTCGGCGTTGCGGACCGTCACCTCGTCGAGCAGGGAGACGGCCTGGAAAACGGTGGTGAGCTCGTGATAGCCGTCCTCCCGGCGGTCGCCGACCGCCAGATAGAGGTTGACCTTTCCGGGCACCCGAACGGTGACCGACCCGGTGGGCACCCACTGGGCGGCGGTATTGCCGTCAGATGCGGACACCGCAGCAGACTATCGCTGCCGCCGGTCAACTACACGCAGCGGCGCCCCGAAGAAACCACAGTCAGCTCGGGGAAGGCTGCTGTTCGGCCGCGGGCGGCCCGGAGGTGACGGTGGTGCCGGCCGGGTCGGCCGATCGCCGCAACAGCCGCACAAAGTCCTCAATGGACAGCGTCTCACCGCGACGGGACGGGTCGATGCTGGCGGCCAACAGCCGGTTCGCCGACTCGTTGCCCGAGCCGGCCCACTCCGCGAACGCGTTGCGAGCCGTCTTGCGCCGCTGCGCGAACGCGATGTCCACCAGCTGGAATACCTGACGCCGGAAGGCTTCGTCGGTGGGCCAGCGCGGGGCGGCATGGCGGTCGATGCGAACCAGCCCGGAATAGACGCGCGGGATCGGCCAGAAGACCGTCGGCGACACCATGCCGCACCGCCGAACCGCGCCGAAGAACCGGACCTTCACGCTCGGGACGCCGTACTCCTTGCCGCCCGGTTCGGCGGCCAGCCGTTCGGCCACCTCCGCCTGCACCATGACGGTCACGGTCTGAATGGACGGGAATTCGGCGAGCAGATGCAAAATCGCGGGCACCGCGACGTTGTAAGGGAGGTTGGCGACGACCGCGTTGGGCTGGGCGGCCAGCTCGTCATGCCGAAGGGTCAGGACGTCGCGGTTGAGCACGGTGAGCCGGTTGATCTCGCTGCGCGAATGCTCGGCGACGGTTTGCGGCAACCGCTCGGCCAGCACCGGGTCTATCTCGACGGCCGTGACGATGGCGCCGCGGTCGAGCAGGGCCAGCGTAAGTGAGCCCAGTCCGGGGCCCACCTCGAGGACGTGGTCGGAACGGCCTATCCCAGAAGTCGCGACGATCCGGCGGACCGTGTTGGCGTCGTGAACGAAGTTCTGCCCGAGCGATTTCCGTGGCCGAAGGTCAAGTTCTTTGGCAAGCCGCCTGATCTCGGTGCGACCGAGCAGCCGGATGGTCAGTTGGCACCAGCTCTTCCGCTGCACACCGGCCACGCGCCCCAACCCTGGCGCTCTCGGGTCACCTCGGCGATCGCGATCTGTTCTTCGCGGGTGGCCAGGTCGGCGCGCGAAGCGAACCGCAGCCCACCGTTGCGCTCCCACGTGCCCTGGTCGAACTGGACGCCGCCGTAGTAGCCGTTGCCGGTGTTGATCGCCCAGTTCCCGCCGGCCTCGCAGCCCGCGATCGCGTCCCAGATGGATCCGTTGGTGACCGGTGGCACATCGGTGCCGGGCCGGGTACCCACCCGCACCACGGCCTCACGGGCCGGCGTGATCACGGTGTTGGCGATCGGCAACCGGCCGGTCTCGACCCCGTTGACCGTGGCCACCGCGAACGTGACGTCCTGGGTGCCCGGGGCTCCCGGGTCTTCGACCACCTGGCGGCTCATGTTCATGTCTGGGTCCTCGACCCGACGGGCATTCGGCGGCAACGGCATCCGCTCGGTGACCCGCTGGATCCGGTTACGCGTCACCTGGATCTCCATGCCGTCGACGATGGGCGAAGCCGCGTTGGGTACCGCCTGATCGCCCTCGAGGAGGGGCGCGCCGGCGGCGCTGAGCAGCCCCCCGACGTTCGGTGCCGGCAGGTGGACCGTGCGGGTCGCGCCGGCGTCGTTGATGCGAACCGTCTTCGCGCTGACGACGGGCAGCGCCATCCCGGCCAGCGGGACCCGGCTACCGCGGGAGGCCGCGGCGGGGGCCGTGTCGGTCATGGCGAGTTGGGCCAGCGCCTCGTCGACGGTCGACGCCGTCGTCCACACCTGCTTGGTGTCGTGGCCGTCCAGCGAGATCTGCAGCGGCCGGCTGCGGCGGAGCACGATGTTGGCGGCGTCGTGCACCTTGACGTCTCCGGCGGGGTACAGGTCGTCGCGCTCGTCGACGGCGAAGCCGTTCTCCTGGACGATGTCGATGACCCGCGCCTTCATGGTCGTCACCCGCATCGCGATGCCGTCGACGGTCAGCGTCACGGTCTTAACCGCGGAGACCGCGTACCCACCGGCGAACGCCAGAACTACTAACAGTCCTCCGACAACAAGCCGCAACATCGGAGATGGGGTCTGATGAAGTTTTGTTAATACAGTCAACGCGCGTCTATCCCGACCACAGCAAGCACTCCAACGACCTAATCAGCACCAAGCGACAAATAAGGGCCCGTAGGCCCCACCCTTTCGATCACAAGACGGTAACGAACCGGCCAATGTTGAGCAACTCCGGCGCGAGTTTGTTTACGGAATCGCCAGGTTCGGCGTCTTAGCCGTGAGCCAGTCCGTAGACCCGCCGAGCGTTGTTCGTGGTGGCCTGTGCCAGCTCTTCGGCTGGACGACCGACCAGTTCTGCGACCGCTCGCACAGTATAAGGAAGGCAGTACGGCTCGTTCGGCGACCCGCGGTAGGGGTGCGGCGTCAGGAACGGCGCATCGGTTTCCACCAGCAGCTGCTCCAGCGGTATCAGCGGGACGGCTTCCCGCAGGTCGCGGGCGTTGCGGAAGCTCGCCGTCCCGGACAGGCTGAGAATCCATCCGGCGTCCACGCACCGGCGGGCCATCGCGGCATCCGACGAGAAGCAGTGGAAGATCACGGCGTCGGGGGCGCCTTCGGCCGCCAGCACGTCCAGCACCTCGGCGTCGGCGTCCCGGTTGTGGATCATCAGCGGTTTCCCGCACCGTTTGGCCAGGTCGATGTGCCATGCGAAGGCTTCCCGCTGGGTCTTTGGGGCCGCGCAGCCGTCGAGGCGCCCGGGCCAATAAAGGTCCAGGCCGGTCTCGCCGACGGCCACCACCCTGGGATGCGCCACCAGCCGCTCGATCTCGACGCGTGCGCCCTCGTCCAGCGCGTCGGCGCGTGTCGGATGCAGCGCCACCGCGGCATACACCCGCGGATCCCATTCGGCGGCCCGCGTCACCCACCGCGCCGAGTCCAAATCGTCGGCGATCGTGACCACCGCCTCCACCCCGACCGCCGCGGCGCGTTCCACGATGGCGCGCACGTCCTCGGCGTCCCGCGCACCGCAGGCGTCGAGGTGGGTGTGGGCGTCGACCAAGGGGGCCAGCGGTTCCGGCGCGGGCGGGGCTTCTCGTTCTCGGCGTTCTCGGGGTTTGGAGCTCACCGGCACACAATAAGGTGGACTCTCGATGAGGCCCTTCTACGTCACGACCGCGATCACCTACCCCAACGGCGATCCGCACGTCGGGCATGCCTACGAGTACATCGCCACCGACGCCATCGCCCGGTTCAAGCGGCTCGACGGCTTCGACGTGCGTTTCCTGACCGGCACCGACGAGCACGGCCTCAAAATGGTCGAGACGGCAGCCGCGGAAGGCGTACCGACCGCCGAGTTGGCCCGGCGTAACTCCGATGTGTTCCAACGGTTGCAGGAGAAGCTGAACATCTCCTTCGACCGGTTCATCCGGACCACGGACGCCGACCATCACGAAGCCTCCAAGGCGATCTGGCAGCGGATGGAGGCGGCGGGCGACATCTACCTGGACAGCTATTCCGGTTGGTACTCCGTGCGCGACGAGCGTTTCTTCGTCGAATCCGAGACCGCGCTTGTCGATGGGACGCGCGTCGCCGTCGAGACCGGCACGCCGGTGACCTGGACCGAGGAGCAGACCTACTTCTTCCGGTTGTCGGCGTATACCGACAAACTGTTGGCCCACTATGACGCCAACCCGGATTTCATTGCGCCCGAGGTACGGCGCAACGAGGTGGTGAGTTTCGTCTCCGGCGGCCTGCGCGACCTGTCGATCTCGCGCACCTCATTCGACTGGGGCGTGAAGGTACCCGATCATCCCGACCACGTCATGTATGTCTGGGTCGACGCGCTGACCAATTACCTGACCGGGGTGGGCTACCCCGACACCGAGTCGGAGTTGTTCCGCCGCTACTGGCCGGCGGATCTGCACATGATCGGCAAGGACATCATCCGGTTCCACACCGTCTATTGGCCGGCGTTTCTGATGTCGGCCGGGATCGAGTTGCCGCGAAGGGTTTTCGCGCACGGCTTCCTGCTCAACCGTGGCGAGAAGATGAGCAAGTCGGTGGGCAACATCGTGGACCCCGTTGCCCTGATCGATACCTTCGGCGTGGACCAGCTCCGCTACTTCCTGTTGCGGGAGGTCCCGTTCGGCCAGGACGGCAGCTACAGCGAAGACGCGATCATCACCCGGATCAACACCGATCTGGCCAATGAGCTGGGCAATCTGGCCCAGCGGTCGTTGTCCATGGTGGCCAAGAACCTGGACTCAGTGGTGCCGACCCCCGGCGAATTCACCGCCGAGGACACCGAACTGCTCGACATCGCCGACGGCCTGCTCGAGCGTGTGCGCGCCGAATTCGACAGTCAGGCAATGCATCTGGCGCTGGAGGCGATCTGGCTGATGCTGGGCGCGGCCAACAGATACTTCTCGGCTCAGCAGCCGTGGGTGCTGCGCAAGAGCGAGTCGGAAGCAGACCAGAAGCGATTCGCGACGGTGCTTTACACGACGTGCGAAGCGGTTCGCATTGCGGCGCTGTTGATTCAGCCGGTGATGCCCGGCTCGGCGAGCAAGCTACTCGACCTGCTCGGGCAACCGCCCGAGCAGCGCAGCTTCGACGCCATCGGCGCAAGGCTGGTGCCCGGCACCGCGCTGCCGGTGCCGACCGGCGTCTTCCCCCGCTACCAAGTCGACTAGCCGCCCGCGAGGCGAACGCGCACGGTGACGCGCCCGTCGGCGTCGCGCATATTCGCGGCGATCTCGATCATGTCAATAGCGTTGCTATTATTTGTATCGGCGCTAATATGGCGGGGTGGCCATTGAGGATCGCCGCGCCCGCGACCGCGCCGCCCGTCGTCGGCTGATCACCGCCACGGCGCGCAGGCTGGCCGAACAAGAAGGTTGGGACGCCGTTACTACCCGCCGGCTGTCCGCCGAGATCGAATACAGCCAACCGGTGCTCTACAAACACTTCTCGGGCATGGAAGACATCG
The DNA here is from genome assembly GCF_001672745.1 of Mycobacterium sp. E1386. Taxonomy (NCBI): domain Bacteria; kingdom Bacillati; phylum Actinomycetota; class Actinomycetes; order Mycobacteriales; family Mycobacteriaceae; genus Mycobacterium; species Mycobacterium sp. E1386. Next base: position 31,350 of record NZ_LZKH01000038.1, on the reverse strand, counting down.
CGGCGTCGGTCGCCGTCGAGGGATTCGGCGAACTCGCGGAGGCGCTGCGCACCGCGCGCCGCGATGCCACCGACGGCCGGGACGCCCTGGCCCGAGTCGCTCAGGCGTTTGTCGGGTTCGCCCGGGAGAACCCCGCACTGTTCGACGCGATGTTCACCCGCAGGACGACGTTGCAGTTCGCCAGCGCGGACACCCCTGCCGAGCTGGCCGCGGCCTTCGCCGAACTCCGCGCGGCCGTCGACATGGTCGCGGGCCAACGGGATCCCGACACGCTGACCGAGGTGGTGTGGGCCGCACTGCACGGCCTGGTCACCCTCGACCGCAGCGGCCGGTTGCGCCCGGACCAGCACCCCGCCCGCGTCGACATGCTGATCAGCGGATTCTGCGGCGCCACCACCGCGACGAGGTGAGTCGCCACGCCGGCTCTCGACGCCGCCGCGGCTTCGGGGAAGGCGCCGCGAAACCGAATCGAGTGCGAAAAGGGAAGGCGCCGCCACGTTCGGCGTGCTCATCTGAGCGAAGACCTCGTGTATAGCCTATGTTATGCGCCATAATCGGCCGGTGGAGCGACGACGTAATCGGCAACATGGGGATTCGCCGATGACGACCTTGAAGCAGCTGCCGGCACTCGTGGTGCTCGAGCGGATCCCAATTCCCGTGCTGGCCATCGAACATGACGGCGCCATCCTGTTTTCCAACGCCGCGTTCGCCGAGATGATGGGCTACGAGCCCGAGGAGGTCTTGTCGCTCCGGTTCCATCAGATCTTCCATCAGGCGCCGGCCTCGGAATCGTTGTTATCGGTCGTTCATTCCCTGGCGAACATGGTCGTCGAACTGGCGCACAAGGACGGCTCGGTCGTGCGAGCCCTGATGAGCAAGTCGGCAGCGATGCGAGCCGACGACCAATTCGTGCTCGCGGCTTTCCAGGATCTGACCGAGCAGCTGTGGCAAGAAGACCGCTAGCCCCTCAGCGGCCGGTTGCGGCGGCCGTCTCGCGCCGTCTCCGATAGCGGCGCGGCAGGCCGCCGGAGACCATCAGCCGGAAGTGGCTGAACGACGCGTCGCCGGCCACTGCCAGGCGCGGCAACGCCAGCGGGTCGCAATGGCGATCCGCGAAGCCCGCCGTGGTGGACAACGCCCAGCGGATGCCGCGGCGACGCAGCGCGTCTTTGGCCCGGTTGTCGAAATCCTGCGGTCGGCCGTTGGGGTACGCGAAAATACTTGCTACCAAGCCAGTCTCGCGTTCGAGCGCCGCGCAGGAAGCGGCGATCTCCCGCTCGACCTTGTCGTCGTCGCAGCGGGCCAGGATCGGGTGGGTCACCGAGTGTGGATGCAGCGTCACCAGCCCGTCGCCGACCATGGCCCGGGCTTCGTCCCAGCTGAGCACCCGGAACGGACCTCCGTCGCCGTCGTCGCGGTACCCCAGTGCGCCGAGAATCGCATCCAGTGCGGCAATGCGGTCCGCATCGGGCACGTTTTTCAACCCCTCAACCGCGACGGCGTAGGCCTTGCCGCGGTTGCCGCTGCCGTCGAGCGAGCAAACGCCGCATCCCAACGCGCCAAGGTCGATCTCGTTAGCCACGGTGCGGGCGATCGCGAGCCAAAGCCGGTCAGGCCACAAGGTTTCGCCGCTGTCCATCGGGCCGGTCGCCAAGAACACCGCCGCGGACAGTCCCAGCTCGCGCAGCACCGGGACCGCGTGCGTGGCGAGGTTGCGGGTGCCGTCGTCGAAGGTGATCGACAGCGCGCGCGGCGGCAACGTGCCCCCGGCGAGCCGATCGAGCGCCTCCTTCAGCGGAAGAACGTTGAAATGCCTACGGATGTACTCCAATTGACGGCGGTATAGCGCCGAGCCGAGCACGTGCCGGCAGACCGGTGTAAGCGGTTCGTCTTCGACTCCATGGAACATCACGATCGCGACCGCATCCCGGTGCCGCCGCCGCGCGAACGCCGGAACGCCGGCGGCGCAGAGCAGCCCTGCCGCGAGGTTCTTGACGGCCGGGCGGGCCGCCAAGTCTCTCAGTCGTGACATCAGGCGCCAAATGCTAGCGGCGCCGCCATGATTCGCGCCTGGTGCGCCACACGATCACACCTACACCGACTATGGCTACTGCGATCCATCCTGCGCCGAACCACCACAGCCAGCCGAGATCGGAGTGGCTCTGCGACCCCGCGGCCGGACCGGCCACGGGTGAGTGTTCGACGGCGACCGGATCCTGTCCCCCCGGTGCGGACACCACGGCCACGCCCTTGAGGCGTTGCCAACGCTTGTTATCGGCGTTGAGCCACCGAAGCAGCTCGTCGAGCTGTGCCGGTGCGCCGTTCGACGTGGCCACCAACAAGGACCTACCCCGATCGAAAACCGTTTGGAGAGAGGCGAACCGAAGATTGGGGTCCAGCGCGAGCTTGGCCGGTTTACCGTCGGATTGGATGGCGTTGACGGTGATCGGCCCGCTGGGTCCCGCGGACACCGGCAGCACGACATTGGAGTGGTTCCACCCGTCGGCAGAAATCAATATCGCGGGATCCGACGAGTCGATCGCCTGCTGCACACTCGTGACCGTCGTGTAGAGCGGGACGGAGCTTATTCGCTGCAGGCCCACCACGAGGTTGATCGCCCGTACGGCGTCGATCAACGAGTGCGGCTCGATGCCCACCTGCACCCGAGGCATCAACGACTGTGGCACCGACTGAAACCCGTCCGGCACCGGTGGCGCTGCGGGGGTGCTCTGTATCGTGCTGTCGCCGTTGATGTTCAACGTGAGGAGCTGATTGCCGGGCCCCGCAGTGTAGAAGTCTCCGCAATGTCCGACGTTCGCCGCGACGTCGAGAACCAGGTCAAGGCTGGTGTACCGCTGCAGGAGTCGGTCCGGCACGTCGACCCAGCGGTCGATGGTGCCATGGCCGTCGGTCGGCCAGTGGTCGATGGTCTCCGGACCGACCGCCACGGTGATCTGGCCGGCGATATTGCCCGGAGTCGGCGTGTAGGAGCCCTGCAGATGCACGCGCAGGTCGTGCACGGATCGGCCGAACCTGGTCTGGTCCAATCCGATCGACACTCGCGGTTGCAGTGACGTGGCGTTGACGACCGGCTGCCCCAACTCGCGCAGCGCGACGCTGTCGCCGGGCCGCTGCAAGCTGGGCTTCAGTTGTTCCACCGCCGCCTTGGACGACAGGGCCAGCTGAGACACGTCGTTGAACAGCACGGCAGTGTTCGATTCGTCGGACTGGCCGAGCGGTCCCGACATCAACAGCCACGGCACACCGGCGGCGCCCTGCAGGGAAAGCCCGTTGTCGGGGCCCTCTTTGACGACGATCTGACGTTCCAGCGCTTGCGGCGGCGTCGGCGGTGCCGCCTGTCCTTCGGCCAACGGCGTCACGGATATCTCCGGGGTCTGCCTGCCGTAGTGACTGGCCACGGAGGCGGCCAGTTGAACGGCGGTGTCGGCCTCGTTAGCGGACGGAGATTGCGGCAGAAAGATGGATAGCTTCCGCAGCACCGGGGGCAGGAAATGGGCCACCGTGGTGGGCGGCAGTTCAACCCCGGTGTAGGTGACCGACCCGTTGGTCAGGCGAAGCGGGCTCTCCGGGTACAAGCAGTACCCATCGAGCGGCACCAGGTAGGAACGCAGCGTCACCGTCAGCCAGTTGTCATTCACTTCCGCTCCGGCCAACGGAATGACGAGCGGCGATTGATCGGCGGAGGGCAGATTCAGTCGGGCGATGGTGCGCTCGCCCTGCGTCACGGTGATCAACCCGGACCGCAAGTTGATCGGCAGCTCGACGGTGGTGTTCACCGCCGTCGGCGTCAGCCCGTGCAGCACAGGCACGGTCAGCTGCTGGCTGCTCGTCAAACCCCAGAACTCCAGGGTGGGGGTTGACCCAATGTCGGTCAGCGACAGGGTCGGCGAGTCGGCCGCGGTCGCCGGGTCGCCGGGCGCACCCCACGACGCCGGGGCGCTGATCACCAAAAATCCGGTCACGGCGGCCAGCGCAACCGCTTTGCCCAGACGTCTCGGGTACATCACCGGAACAGTATGCATCGTTGGATGCGCGTCAAGTCCCACTTACCGAATCAACGGCTAGAGGACCGCGAAAGAGGGTGCGGCACATCCGGCCCGAACGTCGGCACCCGGAGCCCAGGGCGGTCAGGGCTCCGTCGAGGCGTCGGCGCGGGCCGCGACGGCCGGGGCGTTGCGCATCATTTCGCGACCGAGGAATTGCCGGAAGTACGGGAGTGACGCTTCCGTCACGGTGCCGGGCAGCAGCAGTTCCAAGATCTGCCGCAGGCGCCCGGAGATGTCGACACCGGTACCCCTGTTCGCGTCATGGCGCGCTATCGCGTTGGATACCAAGCGCGTTCCGAACATCGCCCCGACGAGGAACTCGGACAGCACTTCGGGGTCGACATCCTTGCGAAGGTCTCCCTCGCCGATCGCCCTCCTGGCCTCCTCGGCGATCTTCGCTGCCAGGTCCGCATAGAAGCGCGCCGCGGCCTCGTTCAATCCGCTTAAGGCAGAGGCCAATTGCTCAGCGGTGCGAACCGTCTTGTCCGTATTCAGCACTTCGACGATGGTGAAGGCGCCGTGCAATAGGTTCTCCAGCCCCGGCGATGACGACCCACACACGTTCCGGAAGGCGGTGAGAAGAGCGTCGGAGCCCTCCTTGAGGATGTCCGACGCCAGCGATTCCTTGGAATCAAAGTGGTGGTACAGGGCGCCCTTGGTCATCCCCGTCCGCTCGATGATCGCCCCCCACCCGGCGGCCGCGTATCCGACTTCGCCGAACACCTCGATTGCGGCATCGAGAATCTTGCGTCGAGTGGCTTCGGACCGGACCTGGCGCGGCATCGTTTTGCTCCTCCAGATCCGCGATGGCTGCGAGGACGTCGTCACTCTGGGCTCGCATCGACCGCCAAGACGTCCAAGGTTAGCAGCCGCGGCCACCGCGAGCGTGCCGTCCGGTCGGCCTGGCTGCCGTTATGGCGAGTCTTCTCCGGTCGAACTCGCGTTGACGGCGAGGGCCGCACGCCGCCTTAGGAATTGGCGGAAGTAATCGGTTCGGTCCGGCTGCAGGATGCCACCCAGGATGAGCATCCAGCATTTCTCCAGGTCGAGCAGGAACCTTTCCGGCTCGTCCAGATTGCTCGTTTTCCGCAACCCCATATGCAGGGCCACCATCAGGCGGCCAACGTCGTCGGGATCGCAGTTCTCGCCGATGTCGCCCTCGTCTATGGCTTGCTGAACGACCGCCGAGAGGGCTTCCACCCATCCGCCGAGCATCGTGTCCTGCAGACCTTCGGGCTGCCCGACCGATTCGATCAGATTCAGCCCGGCCCTGACCAGATCCGTCTTGATGTCTTGAACGGCGATCAGGTACGAGAAGTCGATGAGGGTTTCCAGACCCGAAAGCCCCCTCGTCAACAGGTCTTCCACCGCTACCGTGGCCGCGGCGATCTGCTTGTTGATGAGCTCCACCGCCAGGGCGTGTTTCGACTTGAAGTGGAAATACATCGCGCCCTTGGTCAGCTGAGCCTCAGCCAGGATGTCATCGAGCCCGACGTCGTGATAGGGCCGGCGCGCGAACTGATGGGACGCAGCCCGCAGAATCTGCCGCCGCGTCGCGTCGGCGCGTCCATCGGTCGAGTGGGTCGTCATCGGGATGCCAGCTCAGCTCTCATCGGCCGCGAAGACGCGACCCTCATGCGAAGGCGTGAACCCGACACGAATGCCGGGGCCTCCCGCGTCGGGGCGGACAACGCAAGTGTCCTCGTCGGGGGCTGCGACCCTGACCTGTTCGATCGCCATCAGGTTGATGAGCAGGGCATACACCTCGGTTCTCAGGCGGTCTGAAGCGAAACCGACCGGCCACCCCCGGGCAGTACTTGGGCCACTTCTGAGATTAGCAGCCACAAACGCCCGGCTTGACGGTCCCGCAAATACCTGTAGTGCGGATCACACGATCTTTACAGACTATTAGTATGATTTGTACGCTATTATCAGTTTGTCAGTTTGTGGTCAGAGATGGCCCAAACCCATGGTTCAGGCTTTTGAACAGCAAATACGCCCCGTCCCGGGCCACCTGCAGGTTGTGAGGAGAAGTAGATGCCGGTCGTGACCACGAGGCCACGTGCGCAGGCAGCGTCAGCAGGTGGACCACCAGGGAAAGGACTAAGTGCCTTCGCCGCCGCGGGCGAAATACTCTTCGCTAGCGCTATGGTCCTATTCCATACTTTAAGTATGTTTGGTTGCGGAATGCCGGTGCTGCAGTACGGCGCGCCCCCGGCCGAAGCCGACCTGCCTCCCGCCGGAGTCAGCGGGTCTTCGCGTGCGACGAGCCGGGCCGCCGCTGAGGGCAGGGCCTGAAGTGATCGATTTCGGCGCCTTTCCCCCGGAGTTCAACTCCGCGCGGATGTATGCCGGTCCCGGCCCCGTCTCGCTGATGGCCGCCTCGGTGGCCTGGGACGGCCTTGCCGCCGAATTGCATTCCGCGGCAAGCTGTTACCGGTCGGTGATCGCCGGATTGACGAGCGGGCGCTGGATGGGTCCCTCGTCGTTGACCATGGCGTCCGCCTTCGCGCCCTACATGGCGTGGACCGCCGGGGCCGCCGCGCGGGCGGCCGAGGCGGCCGGTCAAGCCAGGCTCGCCGTCGAAATCTACGAAGCCGCCTTCGCGATGACCGTCCCCCCGCCCGCGGTCGCCGCTAACCGGGTCCAGCTCGCGACGCTGATCGCCACCAACTTCTTCGGCCAGAACTCGGCGGCGATCGCGGCCACGGAGGCCGAATACGGCGAGATGTGGGCGCAGGACGCCGCGGCCATGTACGCGTACGCCGCGGGCTCGGCCGCCGCGTGCGAGGTCACCCCGTTCAGCCCGCCGCCGGACGTCACCAACCCGGCGGGGGTGGCCAGCCAGAGCAGCGCGCTCGCCCAGGCCGAAACGTTGACGGCCACCCATACGTCGCTCTCGAACGTGGTGTCCTCGGTGCCCAACGCCCTGCACGGGCTCTCGTCGCCGATGATCGCCAGCACCCTCACCGACGCCGGTACCGGCGCCACGAGCACCGTGACCAACTCGGCCAGTTCGTCGCTGATGTCGAGCCTCGCGTCCAGCGTCCCCAGCGCCATTCCCACCTACTTCATGGCCGCGGCGACCCCGCTGTACGGGATGTCCTCCATCCTCGGCATGGCCCAGACCGGCCAGGGTTTGGCGAACGGCGCGATGGCGGCCGCGAACGCTGCGGGCGCTGCCGCCTCCGGGGCCGCGAGCGCGGCAGCGGGCGCGGCGAGCGCGGGCGCGGGCGCGATCGGCTCGCTCGGATCCGGCGTGATCGGCAGCCTGGGTAGCGCGGCCTCGCTGGGCCCACTGGCGGTGCCCGCCAGTTGGACCAGCGTGATCCCGGCGGCGCACAGTGCCGCCTCGGCTTTGCCGACCATCAGTCTCGCCGGCGCCAACACGCCGCCCAGCATCATGGGGTCGCTGCCGCGCCTGGCCGCCGCGTCCGGCAAGAACCTCGGGCCCCGGTATGGGGTCATCCCGACCGTGATGACGCGCCCGCCATCCGGTGGATACGCATAGGCCGTCACATCAACCGACCAAGCACTCGTTACGGAAGGAGCGGTAAGTGAAGTACACGCCCACCCAGATCGCCGGCGTGACGATCATCGACCTCGAACCGCAACGTGATCACCGCGGCTTTTCCTCCCGCACCTTCTGCGCCGACGAATTCGCCAGCCGCGGGCTGACTTTCGACGTCACCCAGACGAACATCTTCTTCAACTACACCCGTGGCACCGTGCGGGGTCTGCACCATCGGGTGCCGCCGTACGCCCAAACCCAACTGGTCCGCTGCACCCGCGGCGCCATCGCGGCCGTGACGGTGGACATCCGGCCCGGGTCGCAGACCTACGGCGACCACGTGATGGTCGAGTTAAGCGCGGACAATTACCGCGCGCTGTTCCTGCCGCCGTTTGTCGCGCACGGCTTCCAAACCCTGATCGACGACACCGAAGTCAGCTACCACGTCAGCGGTGAGCGGGCACCCTCCGACGAGCAGGGATTGCATTGGAACGACCCCGAATTCGGGATTGTCTGGCCGCTGCCGGTCACGGTCATCTCCGAGCGGGACGCCAGTTGGCCATCGCGAACGCCGACCTTCACGCCAATCGAGAGGGCAGCGTCATGTCTAAGCCGTTGATGACCCGGGAATTGGTGGATGTCGTGCACGCCGAACCAGGGCCGCACAACTGGAGGCCTGCCGGCATGATCCCGTCGGCTCGCCACCAAACGAGCGCTTTACCCGTCACCGCCGCTTCGGCGCCCTCCCCCGCGGGGAATGCCGTCCGGCGTTGGCAGCAGCAGTATTCGCAGCATCTGCGCATCAGCGACACCGTGATCGTGTGTGCGTCGGTGTTGCTCGCGCAGTACGTCCGATTCGGTGAAATCGCCAACACCTCGGGTTACTCGGACGTAGCGATGACGATGTTGTCATTCCTGTTCGCGGCACTGTGGCTGTCATCGCTGGCGGTATTCCAAACGCGCTCAACGCGAGTCATCGGTGCCGGCATCGACGAGTACCGGCGGATCGGCAGCGCGTCATTCTGGACGTTCGGAATCATCGCGATGGTGACCTTGCTCGCCAAGGTCGACCTGGCCCGCGGTTATCTCGCGATCGCGCTTCCCGTCGGGACCATGGGCTTGCTGGGGAGCCGCAGCCTGTGGCGCAAGCACATCCGCCAGATGCGCGCGAACGGCCAATGCCAGACGACGGTCCTGGCGATCGGGGACCGCCAGGCGGTTTCCCACCTTACCCACGAACTGACACGCAACCCGCTGGACGGCTACGCCGTCGTCGGTGTGTGCATTCCCGGCTACGGGAGACCGCGCGGCAATGCCCTCACCCTCGGCGGCCGTGCGGTGCCGATCCTCGGTGACGTCAGCGACGCGGTGGCGGCGATTCAGCGCTGCGGCGCCGACACCGTGGCGATCACGCAGACGGACCACTTCGGGATGCACGGAATCCGAGAGCTGATGTGGCAGTTGGAGACAATGGACGTCGACGTCGTGGTCTCGCCCGGCGTGATGGACGTGGCGGAGACGCGGTTGACCCTGCGTCCCACGGCGGGCATGCCGTTGCTGCATGTCGAGAAGCCGCAATACGAAGGGACGCAGCGCTTTCAGAAGCAGGTCTTCGATTTCCTCTTCTCGCTGGCGGCCCTCATCGGGACGGCGCCCTTCCTCATCGCGGCGGCGATCGCCGTCAAGCTCACCAGCAAGGGCCCGGTGTTCTACCCATCCGAACGGATCGGCATCGACGGTAAGCCCTTCAGAATGCTCAAGTTCCGGACCATGATCGACGGCGCAGACACACAGATCGATCACCTCTTGGAGCTGAACGAAGGCGCAGGCGGCGTGCTGTTCAAGATGCGCCAGGACCCACGGGTCACTCCCGTCGGCAGGATTCTGCGCAGGTTCAGCATCGACGAGTTGCCGCAGTTCATCAACGTCCTCAAGGGCGAGATGAGCGTCGTCGGGCCGCGCCCGCCATTGCGGCGGGAAGTCGAGAACTACGAGGGTGACGTCAAGCGGCGGCTGCTGGTGAAGCCGGGCGTGAGCGGATTGTGGCAAGTGAGCGGCCGATCCGACCTGTCCTGGGAAGAGTCGGTGCGGTTGGACCTCTCCTATGTCGACAACTGGTCGATGTCGGGTGATCTGATGATCATCGCCAAGACGATTAAGGCCGTTCTCACCAGTCACGGCGCATACTAGGGAGTCATGACTGAGCCGACGACCCCTGGTGCGGTCGTCCCATCGGTGCCGCTCTCGCGGATGGCTCACGCGTTCTCGATTCAACTGATCTGCCGGGCACTGGGCATGCTGGCCTCGGTGGTCTCGGTGGCGATGACGGCGCGCTACCTGGGTCCGGGCCGTTACGGCCAACTCTCCATCGCGGTGCTCTTCATCGCCGTGTGGACCAGTCTGGCCGATCTCGGCATCGCGACCGTGATCGTGCGCCGCGTGACCTCGGGCCAGGGCGACCTCGAGCGTCTGGTGCGCGTCAACAGCGGCATGGCCCTGATCTATTGCGTTCCGCTGGCGTTGTTGGCGGCCGGCTCCGGCTTGCTCATCTATCACGACGCCGACGTCCGAGTGATGCTCGTGGTGCTGTCCGGGGCGCTGCTGATGCAGACCATGACGACGCGGTTCGAGCCGGTGTTCTTGGCCACCGTCCGGTTCTCGGCGGTGGCCATCTCCGACGTCGCCGGGCGCCTGGCCGCGCTGGCCATGGTCGTCGGCTTGGTCGCGGCGCGGGCGGACGTCGTCTGGTTCGCTGTCGCGCAACTGATCCCGCCCGCCCTGCAATTGGTGATCCAGGGCACCGCGGCGATGCGGCACATTTCGGTGCGCCCAATCTTCGCGCCCCGGGAGGCCGCGGATCTGTTGCGGGAAAGCCTGCCGCTGATGGGGTTTCTGGTCGTCGGACTCCTGTACTGCCGCGCCGACGGGGTGATCCTGTCCCTGCTGAGCACCCACTCCGAGGTGGGCGTGTACGGGCTGGCCTTCACCATCGCGTTCAACACCATTGTGGTCTCACTGGTCTTCCTCAAGTCGACGCTGTCGACGGCCACCGAGCTGTTCTCGCGTGACGTCGCCGCGTTCGCCGCCTTCCTGCGCCGCAGCGTGGAGTTGATGTACTTCGTGGCGATCCCCGTCGCGGTTGTCGGGGCGCCGTTGGCCGGACCGCTGATCGGGTTGTTCGGCGATAAGGGGTTCGTCGCCCGCGGGACGCCGACGCTGGCGTTGCTGTTCGTTGCGGCGGCCCTGCGATTCATCAGCGGCACGCTGGGCCAGGGTTTGGTCGCCAGCCATCATCAGCGGGTGTTGCTCTGGCTGACGGTCGCCACCCTGGTGCTCAACGTCGCGCTCAACGTCGCGCTCGCGGGCCGGCTCGGCGCCGTCGGCCCCGGCATCGCGCTGGTATGCACGGAGTTCTTCAACCTGGCGGTGAGCAGCTGGTGGCTGCGCCGGCACTGCGGTTACCGTACGCCCGTGGCGTTCTTGCTGCGGGTGCTGATGCCGACGGCAGCCAGCGTCGCGGCGACCCTGTTGCTCCGGGGTCACCACGTGGTTCTCGTCCTCGCGGTGGCCGCCGTCGTCTACCTCGCCACCAGCGCGGCCGCCGGCCCGCTGCGCTGGTCGGACCTTGCCTCCTTGCGCCGAAATCGGCTGGCGGCATGAAGCGTGAACTGGACCGGCAATATCTGAAGGGCCCGGTCGGCGGCGCGGCCGGGCTGCCACCGGTCCGGCCGCTTGCCGTGCTGATCGTGGCCGGGTGCGGCCCCGACACGCTCGAGGGGTGCCTCGCCGGTGTCGCCGAGCAACTGCCCGGGCTGGCCGTCTATGTCTACGCGACCGGCGACTGTAGGAAAGTGGCGGCCCGGCACCCGTGGGTCCACTTGGTGTCGGGCGCGGCGAAAGTTGGCTTCGCCGAGGCCTTCAACGCGCTGGTGGGGCACGCCCCGAGCGACGCGGATCTGCTGCTGCTGGACGTCAGAGTCCGCCTGTTGGGACCGCTGACCCGCACTCGCGAGTTGCTGCGCGGACCTCGGGTGGCCGCGGTTTCGCCGATGGCGCGGGGCGACACCACGCCCGGCTGGGCGCCGTGGGACGTCGCAACCCGCCGCCGGACCCTGGTTCGCGAGCTGGCGGCGGGCAGGCGGCGGGGCTCACCGTTTTCACGCCGCTACGCCCGGCAACCACCCGAATCAGAGGGCGTCGAGGGCGAATTGGACCCCACCTGCCTGGCGATCAACCGCGCGGCGTGGAACACCGTCGGGGGCTTCGACGAGGAGTTCAGCGGCGTCGCAGCGGCGGCGGACTGGCAGGCCCGCGCCCGCGCGGCGGGCTGGCGGATGCTGCTGGCCGATGAGATCGGCGTCGAGGGTGCCGGTCTCGGCGACGAGGAGAGCACCGCCGCCGAGCCCCGCCGCGAGCGGGATCTGGCGCGAGCCGATACCGCGCTGCTGCTCGAGCACCAGCACAGCGTGCACCACGCCGACGCGTACCTGGCCGGTACCACCCTGCTGCGGTCGCGGCGGAGCCTTCACGGCGGCCGCCGCAAGGACCTGCCCGCGATCGTGATCACCACCAACCGCCTGGTCTACGGCGGCGCCGAGAGGCAAAAGGCTTTGCTGGCAACGGAGTTGGATAGCCGGGGTTACTCGGTCACCATCGTCTGCGTGCAACGGTTCGGCCCAATGATCGCCGAGATTCCGGACACCGTGCGCGTGGTGCGCCAGCCGTGGTGGGCGCCCGTGGTCGATATCCCCGAAGGCCCGGCGGTGCTCATCACCGCCGACACCAACACGGAGGCGGGATTCGCGTCACTGTGGCGTGCGGGCGCGGCCGGCCGGCGCTGGTTGGTGGCTCCGCATGTCCCTCCCGAGCAGGACCGGCCCATTTACTCGCGGCCGCTGACCGCCGCCATGCGCCGCGCCGACGGCTTCATCGTGTTGGCCCAACGGCATTGGGACATGCTGGTCGCCCAGCATCGGTTGTGGGGACGGCACTTCGTTGCGCCCAACGGCGTCGCCCTCGCCGGTGACCCGGCGCCCCGGGTCCGCACGGCCGGTGACCCGCTGCACCTGGTCATGCTGTCGCGGATCGTCGAGCACAAGAACCCGCACCTACTGATCGAGGCGCTCGGCGAGCTGCCCGATATGCCATGGCGGCTCTCGGTTTTCGGTGACGGCCCGGATCGCGAGAGGTTGCAGGCGCTTACCCCGGCCGGCTTGCGCGATCGGGTGCAGTGGCGGGGATGGTCGGCCGGACCCGGGCCCGCGCTGGCGGACGCGGACCTGCTGTGTGTCCCGAGCCGGTCCGAGGCGTTTCCGCTGGTGATTCTCGAGGCGATGGCCCGGGCGGTTCCCGTTGCGGCGTCGGCGATTTGCGCCGTGCCGGAAATGCTCGATTTCGGCAGGGCGGGATTCCTGGTCGAGCCGGTGTCGGTGGTGGGGTGGCGGGAGAGCCTGGCGCGGATCCTGGCGGAGCCGGACGCGTTGCCGCCGGTCGGGCGGCGAGGCTTCGAACGGATGCGTAAGCACTACACCGTCGAGGCGATGACCGACGCCTACCTCGAGGCGATCAATGCGGTGCTGTGAACGCCCGCTGGGGGCAATGGCTTTCGTCCAAGGCCCTACCGCTCGTAGCGGAGGATCCTGGCCACCGTGCGGGGCGACGTCTTGTGCTGCCCGAACCCGCTGTACAGGAAATACCTGGGTTCCACGTAGAGCTGCTCGATGCCCGTCGGCACATCGGCGAAGCACTCGGACAGGGCGGTGTCGATGAAGAACGCATCGGAACCGGAGTGGGAGTTGCAACAGACCAGGCGGTAGCCGAAGCGGGCGAACAGCTCGGCATAACTGCTCAGCGACGCCCCGAAATAGTCGTCGGACTGCCACACGTGCTCGGGGTCGTAGGCGATCTGAAACTTCACCGGCGGGGGGAACTTCCCGTTGTATTCGACGATGAAGAGTTTGGGCCGGATGCCATCGGCCAGGAGTTTCTCGACCAGGTAGATGTCGTTGCCGTCCAGGTCGAGGGAGACCACGTCGACCTGGGTGGCGTCGATCCTCCGCAGGCAGGACCGGGCCAGCGCAACGATATTGTCCGCCGTTACCCACGCCTTCTCGTAGGCGAACCGCGGGTGGTCCTCGACGGCCACGGCCAGGTCCTGGCCCCCGACCCAGAAGCCCTTCCAGCCCAGGGCCGCAAGGATCAGGGTGTTGTTCTCGGTCCCGTCGCCGACGCCGAACTCCGCGAAGACGCCGCCGTCGAGCCGGCCGATGCGGCGCAGGATCTCCAGCGTTATTCCGTCCTCGTCGGTCGCCGAAAAACACTTTTTGCCCGCGCGGTTGAGCGGGTTGGGATGGTTCGCCTTCAGCGACTGGGAATGATCGAAAAGGATCAGATCCTTGAGCTGGTCCCGCGTTTCACTGCCGAGAATGCGCCGGACCTTCTGCCGGAGCGTCTCTTTCGGCGGCGGTGTAGCGCTTTTGGCCATTGGAGACCAAAGCTATCACGGCCCCGCCTGACTATTCCCGGCATTCGCTGAATAGCGGTGCTGCACAACGCCCGTCCGCGCCGAAATTCGGTCCCGATTTGCTTGCCGATGGCGTTGCGGGTGCCGTAGGTTCTCCATTGTCCCGGTGTTTGCTCAAGGCGCGGGTCATGCTCGGGAGGGTCTGATAGGCGTGTTGTGCCGCATCTGCAATTCGAGCACCAGTCTGGCGTTCACTCACCGGGTCCTCGCCAAATACGACTGCAAGTACTACTTCTGCGACAACTGCGGCGGCCTGCAGACCGAAGAGCCGCATTGGCTGGACGAGGCCTACGCCAGCCCCATCGCGGCGGCGGACACCACCATGCTGTGGCGCAATCAGTATCTTGCACGGGCGATGTCGGTGCTGCTGTACTTCTTCTTCGATCGCCGCGGCCGGTTTCTCGACGCGGCCGGGGGCTATGGTGTTTTCACCCGCCTGATGCGGGACATCGGCTTCGACTATTACTGGACCGACAAGCACTCCCCCAACCTGACCGCGCAAGGCTTCGAGGCCGATGCGGGTCCGGGCCCGCCGTACACGGTGGTCACCGCCTTCGAGGTGATGGAGCATCTCGCCGACCCGGTCGGATTTGTTGCCGAATTGCTGGAGACCACGGGCACCGACACCATCGTGTTCACCACCGAACTCTTTGACGGCCGGCCCCCGCCACCGGAGGAATGGATGTACTACGCCTTTGCCACCGGCCAGCACATCACCTTCTATCAGAAATCGACGTTGGCGCTCATCGGAAAGCAGTTCGGCATGCAGTTCCACACCTCCAAGACGCGGTGGTGGCAGCTCGGGGGCATGGGTCTGCACATATGGACTCGCGAGAAAATCAATCCGCTGGCCTGGCGGCTGCTGGCCTCCCCCCGCATCACGGGCCTCCTCGAGGGCCTGCCACGACGCGCGCTTCAGACACGGATGTGGACCGACGCCGACGTTTTCCTGCAGGCCGACAACGAGCAATGAAATCGCCTCGGGTACTTTGGCTTTCGCCGTGGACACGGCCGGCGGTGCGCGTGCAGGCCGAGGGGCTGTTGCGCCGCGGCGCCGACGTGTTGCTGGTGACCTCCGACCGGCACCCCGAGTCGGACGCCGCCCGCGACTACGAGCTGGTGCTCGATCCGCGGTTCAAAACCGCCGCCACCTGGCTCCCAACCTTCAAGGCGTGGCGCCGGATCCGCGAGTTTCGACCCGACGTCGTGATCGCCGAGATCGTCCGTGATCCCCGCTGGATCGCGTTGGCCGGGCGCGTTCCCCGCATCCAGGTGGTGCATGACGACCGGCCGCACGACCCCGGCGAACAGGTCCCGTCCTACGAACGCGCGGTGTTCGACCGGTGGGGCGCGCGCTCGGCCGCCACCATCACCTACAGCGAGTACGTTGCGGCAGCCGTCGCCTCGCGCCGCGATGTCGCCGGCACGCCCGTGTTTGTCGTGCCGCTCGCGAGTGATATTGACCCCCAACGCGTTCCGCCATTCGTGGGTCCCGAGGGTCGCCGGGATTTCGTCATGTTCGGCCGGCTCAACCCGTACAAGAACGTCGATGTCGTGCTCGAGGCGTGGCAGCACCATATCGTCGGCGGCGGCTGGCACGGTGACAACCTGGTGCTCATCGGCGACGGGCCGCTGGACCCCGCCGCGCTGCCCAAACACACGCGCTGGCGCAACGGCAGCTACCGCTACGCCGACGTCATCCCGACACTGGCCGCCGCGAAGGGTTCGGTCTGCCATTACCGACGCGCGTCACAAAGCGGCGTGCAGGTGCTCTCGATGCAGCTGGGGGTGATGCCGATCGTGTCGACGTCCGGCGGCCTGCCCGAGTACCAGCCGCCCGGCTGTCCCCCGATCGGTGTCGACGATGTCGCCGGAGTCGCCGCCGCGTTCGACCTGCTGGCCGACCCGTCGGTCGCGGCGCAGCGCGGGGCCGAGGCGGCGCGCTACTACGCGCAGCATTGCGACGTCGACATCGTCGCGGAGCGCTTCCTGGACGTCATCGACCGGGTGCTGGCGAGTCGGCGCTGAGCTGCCTATGCCGTCAACGTTCGCAAGCCATTCGAGCCTTCTTGAGGCGATCGGCGAGCCGGACACCCAGCGCAATGCCAAGCAGGGTCGGGTTGGCCTGGCTCGACGTCGGCAGGACAGACGTGCTCGCCACGTATAGCCCGCGCACACCGTGAACCTGTAGGTCCGGGTCGACGACGCCGCCATCGGGACCGTGCGACATGCGCGTCGTTCCGGCCTGGTGGTAGCCGGCGTGCCCGGCCAAGAACTCGCGGACGGCGCCCTCGACGTCGTCGGTCAGCCACTCCACTTGTCCGGCGCCGTGGCGGCGCAAATGTTCATCGATCACGGCGATGGCCCTGCGCACGCTTTGGTAATCGTCCTCGGAGAAGTGGATATGGGTGCGGATCCTGCGCACGCCGAGGGCGTCGCGGTCGTCGGCAAGCTCGACGCGGCTCTCCCAGTGCGGGAGGTGCTCGCCGTGGTAGTGCAGCAGATAGCGATTGTCCGCGCTCTTCACGAAGAAGCCCGGCGCCTTGCGGCCCCTACGGAGGAAGCGGGCATAGGAGAAGGCAATCGCAAACCGGATCGACGGGAACAGGTCTCGCACGATGTTGCGCAGGTGCGCGAGGATCCGCGGCGGACCGTCGGTTTGGGTGTGCTTCGCGCGGATGGCCTCCGCCAGCAGGAAGCGGCCGATCGGGGAGATGAGCGTGAGATAGACGCCGGAAAGGATGCCGCTTCCATGCTCCGGGTCGCTGATCGGCGGATTCACCAGCCACACAGCGGCATTCGGCAACCCCGCCTCGCGCTGCAGAGCCGGATCGAGGGTGAATCGCCGGCGCACGTACACCCCGTCCCCGTCCCGCTCGTAGGCGTAGCTGACCTGGTCGGTGGCGAACTGCACGCGCGCGACCCGGCCTTCGACGTGCGACATGTACCACCGCCCGAGGTGGCCGCCCGCGTTTCCAAGACCCGCCGGGTGATGGCGGTCCGAGGCGAGCAGCAGGCGGGTCGCCTCCAAACCACCGGTCGCGATGACGTAGTCCGCGGCGACGACGCTCCCCTGTCGGCCCTCGAGCGTCTTGACCACGAGGTGGTCAACGGAGTCACCGGCCGGCGTCGTCACGATCTCGGTGCAGGTGAGGCCGGTCCACACGGTGAGGGCAGAGGCCTCACGCAGCGCGTCCCGGTACTCACGGCCGAAACGCGTTGGCAGCGCCCAGCGTTCGAGGTCGGTTGTGCGCACGTCGCCGTCGGGCAGCCCGGCGATCAGGTCGTGGTGCGCCAGCTCCGGAATCTCCCGCGCGTTGAACGCCGCCCGGCCACACGCCGCCCAATCACAGGCACGCTGCAAGTAGGGTTCGACGTCCTCGTATCGGATCGGCCAGGGCGCCTGCGCGGTGAGCGGGCGGTCCTCGAAATCGATGGGGTCGAACTTGACGCAGCGGCCACCCCAGAGCGCGGTAGTCCCCCCCACCTGCCGACGGATCATCAGCTCGCTGCGCGCATGCAGATCGTCGTCCTGCCGGGAGTCCAAGGCCGACAAATCCTGGGCCGCTTCGTCTTTGCGTTCCAGTCCGCTCTCGATCAACGCCACCTGGATGCCGGCTCGCGCGAGTTCCAGCGCCGTCGCAATGCCGATCGCGCCGGCCCCGACGACCACGACGTCGGTCCGGACCGTCGTGTTCGGGGCGAACTCCCGGGGGCCGCGGATCACGCGGCAGCGCCCCCGCGCACCTCGGCCACCAGCGCGAGGAACCGCGTCAGGGTCTCCTGGTCCGGCGGCGCCGAGACGGCGCCGGCCGCTTCGGCGACCCGGTGTGGGTCGGTGGTGCTGTATAGGATTGCGCGGCAACCCGTTGCGCTGGCCGAGGAAGCGAGGATCAGCCTGGGCAGCGCCCCGGGAGCGAGCGGATCGAGCTGGAGGGCCTGGCGCCAGCGTCGCACCAACTCCGCGTCGGCCCGCAACGCGTTCGAGAGCGCAGCGTACGACCGTTGCAGCACGCCGAACGCGAGATCCGCTGGGCGCGGCGGCGGATGGAAGAGATCGGCGCGCACCTGGCTCACCCCTTCCGGCGCGAAGGCTGCGGCGAAATCCGTGTCGAGCCCCTCGTCCTGTGAGACACCCCAGGCGCGTATCTTGCCCTGCTGGCGGGCGCGTTCGAAGAATTCTCGAAGTTCGCCGCCGGCGACGGTGTCCCCCGGCCGCGGACCGTGAACGAACAGGATGTCCACGTAGTCGACGCCCAGCGCCGCGAGGCTCTCGTCGAGGCTGCGGGCCGCGGTGGCCGCGGCGTACACCCGGGCGGTTTCGGGTGCCGCCTGCTGCCGCTTGACCGCGCGTCGCAGCGCCGGCGCCTTGCGCAGCAGCGCCCGCGCCGGAGCCTGAAACCGGCCGAGGCGCCGGGCCATCCCCCCGACGTCGATGCCGAATTTTGTTGCCACGGTGACGGTGTCGCGCGGGACCGTCCGCAGGAACGCCCCGAGTTCCGCCTCCGCCCTGCCCAGGCCATACATCCGCGCGGTGTCGAAGTGAGTGATGCCGCTGTGCACCGCGGCGCCCAGCACGGTCATCCGTTCCCGCCGGGACGGCGACTGCATCAGACCGCCGCATCCGAAGCCGACCGCGCTCACTCTCAGCTGCGGCCCCTCGAGTTCAACTCGTTCCAACACCGCAGCCCTCGTAAATCCGGCGCAGCTCCGCGTCGATGATCCGCGGACTCCGCGTCGCCGCGATGTGTTCCTGACCGCGCCGCCCGTCGCGCTCTGCCAGCTCCGGGTTGCGCAGGTACCGGCCGATCGCCGCCGCCAACGCGGACGCGTCACCGACGGGCACGAGCATGCCCGGGTCCGAGGCGATCTCCGCCGTGCCACCGACCGGGGTGGCCACGAACGGTCGTCCGCCAGCGAGGGCCTCGGTCAGGATCATCGGCATTGCCTCGGCGTACGACGGCAGCGTCACCACGCGGACCGACCGGAGTAGCTCGCGGACCCGATCCGGATGCACCGGGGGCTCGACGGTGAGCCGCTCCATTGGCGGCGGCGTGTAGTCGTCGACGACACCGACTATGCGGCAACGCCCTTCGATGCCCTCGGCCAGCAACAGTTGCCATGCCGCGACCAGCGTGTCGACGCCCTTGCGGCGGCCGATGGTGCCGGCGAAAAGCACCACGGGCGGTGTCGAGGCGGCCCCGGGCGCGTCTCGATCGATGGGGATCGGGTTGGCGACGATCGACACCGGCACCGCGGGCGCAACCCATTGCGCGCAGGCACGCGCTTCCTCCGACAACACGATGAGATGGTCCGCCTTCCTCAGGGTGGCGGCCACGAAACGGGGGTGCGACCGGGAAAACTGCGGAAAGTCGGAGCCGTGGATGGTGACGATGACCCGGAACCCTCGCGCCCGCGCAACGCGAATCAGCGACCCTTCGCGCAGCCAGGCGCCGCCGTTCGACATATGGAAGTGCACGACGCTCCCGCGCGGTGCCCGAGCCAGCGCGGCGCCCGCGCGCGCGGTGAGCCACAGGTTCTTGGCGTGGTGACGCCCGTTCCACGTTGACAGGACGCGAATTTCGTCGGCGCCGATCCTGTTGTCGCGGATGACTCGGATCACTGACTGCGTCCCGCCGAAGCTGTACATGTCGGGCCCGACGTGAGTGACCGCAATCATTTTCCGCCGGCAGCGGCCGGCGCCGGCGCCGGGCCGGCGTCCGCCTGATCCGCTTCGGAATTCCTGCGAAGTAGGCCGGCGAATCCCATCGCCGTTCCCAGGGCAAGCCCCAAAGCCAGTGCGTCCATGGGCATTTCAGGCAGCGGCCAGACCGCGGATATCGCGAGCAGACCGGCGCAGACCGCCGCACTGACCTTCGCCTGCATCGTCGCACAGCGCAGCGCGCGGACAATCGGTGTCAACGCGATCCACGCGAACGCCGCCATGCCCACGGCCCCGGCCTTGGCCAGCCACCACTGGTAGAAAAGGTGGGAGTAGGTGGGGCCCAACGTCCAGGCGAAGGCCTTCGGATCGTTGCCGGACGGCAGCTGGTAGGCGTAGCCCAGGCCGTGGCCGAACACCGGCGCCTGGGCGATCGCGGCGTTGAGCCGGGCAACTTCCCGCAGCCGGTCCAGCGTCGATTCGTCGGTGGCGAGCGCGCTGGCCGAAACCCCGCCGAAGACCCGCTGATTGAACGCGGTGAACTGATCGCTGAGCCACGACCCCGCGTCCGACTGCTGGAGCAGGAATAGCGACCCGGGCAATATCAGCGCGGCCACACCCGCGCTGACAGCGGCCACGGCGGCCGAACGGCGAAGCGCCCGCCAGCCGAAGCTGGCGAAGAAGGCGACGGTCGCGCCCACCGCCACCGCGATCAGCGTGTTCCGCGAGAAAGCCAGCAGCGAAATGATCAGCGCGGGCGGACCGAAGGCCAGGTACGTCATGGGCCGGACGCGACCGATGATCGACGCGGCGACCAGCGCGGTGAGCGCGGCGGTGGCCGGCGTCTGGGTGGATAGGACGATGCGGAGGGCTTGGCCGGCGCCCGTCGCGCCCTCCAGGCTTTCGGCGCGGCCGGCCAGCCGGATGGCATGCAACGAACTGAAGATCGCCATCGCCGCCGAGAACCACAGCGTCACGACCATCACGCGCATGCAGAACTTCAGATAGCCGCCGTACACGATCAACAGCGCCAAGACGAAGCCGATGACCATCTCGATCAAAGTCGTCGCTTCGTGCAGCACCATCGTGGCGTCGTGCCCCATCTGAAACCCGACCGCGGTGAAGTACACGACCGTCAACACGAACATCGCCGGCAGCAGGAAATCCTTGGACCGCGGTCTGACGATCGGGATGAGGTAACCGATCGCCAGCACCGCGGCCACCTGGTAGGCGTAGATCGCCACCGGCCCGATCACTTTGCCGATGTGCAATCCTTCCGGCAGCGCCGCGAACGCCAGGAACAGCGTCACCCCCACCAGCGCCTCGCGCTTCACCCAATAGACAACCAGGCAGAACGTCGCGGCGATGAGCAACACTCCCTCGGTGGTTCGGCGCACCGCGAGCACACCAAAGACGAAGCAGCCGAACAGGAATACCGTCAGCAGGACGCCGTCCACTGCCAGGCGAGGGCGACCGGGCAGGTAGGGAATCACGCCGGGCCGCCGACCTTCGTCCGATAGGTCTTGGCCGCGGCCCTGATGTGCAGCGCCGGCCGGGCGTCGGTCAGCACGGTGCCCACCACCTGTGCGCCGGCCGAGCGCAGGGCGGTCACCGCGTCGTTGAGCTCGTCGACGGTGGTCCGGCGCGCCCGCACCACCAGCACCGTGGCCGACACCGCGCCCGACAGCAGGCCGCTGTCCGGCGTCGCCAGCACCGGCGGCCCGTCGACCACGATCCGGTCGAAGCGTGACGACAAGTCCAGCATCACCCTGTCGATCACCTCCGGCAGAAACGCGCTGCAGGGCGGGGTCTCGCGGCGGGCGGACCGGGACGCGAGGATGAACAGCTTGGCGATCGGCGTCGGCTTCACGGCTTCCGCGGCGATCCCGGGGCTGGCCAGCGCGTTGGCCAGCCCCTCCCCTGACTCGACCCGCAGCAGACCGGCGATCACGTGCCGGCGCGTATCGCCCTCGACGAGCAGGACGTCCTCGCCGATTTCGGCCAGGGCCAGCGACAGGTTCAGTGCGGTGGTCGTCGTTCCTTCCCCACCGAACGGCGCCGCCACCAGCACGCGGCGGGCGTCGGGTCCGATCGCCCTGAGTAGCCGGGCGCGCAAGCCCCGCACGGCGTCGTCGAGGGCGGAGTCGACGCCGAACCGCGGGGTGTTCCCGCGCCTGCCGGGCAGCTCGGCCAAGGTCGGCAGGCCCGAAAGCTGTTCCAGCTTCTCCCGAGATCGCACGGTGCGATCGCTGGCCTCGCGGGCCACCGCCACCGCCATGGCCAGCAGGATTCCGGCAACGAATCCCATCGCCATGTTGCGCACCGGCACGGGCGTCACGGGGTGATCGGGCACCCGCGGCGCCTCCACCACCCGCGCCCTGGCCACCGGCATGGGTTTGGCCGCCGGTTGGCCGGGCGCTTCCGACGGTGGGGCCGCGGGTGGATTCGGCTCGCCGGCGTCGGACCGCGGGCCGGACGTCACCGGTACGGGCCGGCCATTCGGACCCGTGGTCGCGCCGAGTGTCGGCACCAGCGCGGCGAACTGATCGGCCATGGCTCCCGCCAAGGCCGCGGCGCGGTTCGGGTCGGTGTCCTTGACGGTGATCGTGAAAAGCTGAGACTTGGCGGTGTATTTCACCTGGGTTTGGGTCACCAGGGTGTCGGCGCTGATCGGTGCTTGCAGCTGGTTGACCGCGCGCTCCGCCACCGTCCGGCCGCCGGCGATCTGCGCGTAGGACGACAACCGTTCCTGTGCGGTCAGGGTGCCGTTGTACAACTCGGTGAGGTCGGTGGCACCGGGAAAGGAAATGAGGATGGTGGCAGTCGACTGGTAATGCTTGGTCTGCAATGCCGTGACCGCCGCGGCGCCGATGGTGCACGCCAGCAATGCGCCCAAGGCGAGTTTCCAGTGCGTGAGGAGAGTCCGGACAAAGGTGCGGAAATCCATCCACTAACCTCTCTGGGGCGACGCCACGCCAATAGCGTCGAATTGATTTGCCTTACACCCGCCGCGCAAAGCCCAGTGCACATTATGCAGCACTCGCCACGCAGCATCGTCCTAATCGCAATGCGTTGTTACACCCGCTTAGAAGCATTTGCTGGAGCCCACCATCATTGGCGCGGGGCGGAAGTCAGTGCCTCCCGCGGGATGTCGAGGGTCGCGAGCGGGTACCCCCCGGATTCGTCGCGTCCCGAGCGGGCCAGCCGCATGGGCGGATAGTTCACCACGTGTGAAGCGTCCGGCTTGTGCTGTTGCCAATCCACGGAAGCGCGCAGCGTGTAGTGCCCGGGCGCCAAACCCGCCAGGTCGACGGTCACCGATTCGGTGAACGACGCCGGAGCCGGTTGATTACCCGAGTTCTCCCCGGACGGGACCAGCTTGTGCAGGGCCACGGCTGTCGGCAGCGTGCGGACCACCGCGCCGGAGAAATCCACCAGCCGGTAGCTGGGCTCCCATTTCTCGACGGCGACGGCGCTGCCGTAGTTGGTCCAAACCACCGATATGGTCGCCACGCGATCGCGAAACGATTCCGACCCCGGCCGCGCTTCCACGGAGTAGCGGTAGCCGGCCGACACGTTGGCCTGCGCCCACAGCAGGTACAACGCCGGATCCATCGGGGTGTTCGAATCAACGGCCGGGAAGTTGAAACTCGACGTCATGGACACGTGATACTTCACGACGTCGCGCAGGCCCTTTTCGTAGTAGGACCGCGGAGTGGTTCCATCGGGCAGCTGGCACCATTCGGTGATCACCAATGCCGAGGCCAACCGGTCTTTCAGTTGGCCGACGACCGGATCTTTCGTGTGCACGTAGTACGAGCCATCCGACTCCGCCCATACGGGCAGCGGCGCGTACACGCCGAGGCAATCCGAGCGGATGCCCACCGGCGCGGACACCTTCTTGGTGACATCGTCGGCGAGCAGCTCCCGAACGATCTCGGGATTCAGCGCGGTGGTCACCAACCGCGTGTGAGGGAACGCGTTCACGTTCGCCGCGACGAGCTGTCCGATGGCCCCTTTGGTGATGCTTTGATCACGAAACTGGCTGTAGTAACCCAGCTTTGCGATGCTCTCTTCCGGAGAGGGACCCGCCGCGCCAAGCGTGTCGCGCAGATAGGCGATGTGGTTCTCGCTGAAGTCCCCGTAGCCGGAGAACTCGAAGACGCTGAGCCGCTCGTCGCCGTCGTAGCGGCGACCGAGCGCGGCGAGCAGCTGCCCGAAGGCGTTCAGGTAGACGGGGTCGTTCCAGTTGGGCACCACGTGCGCCACCCCGGGTGTCCACCAGTATCGTTGCGGCCCCGTATAGCTGGTGGCGGCGGACCGCATCCAGTCCGGGATCGCGATGTTCGTGTTGTTCGCATAGGTGGCGTCGCAACAGGAGTTGTAGGCGAACACGCGAAGCGTGAGCCGCATGTTCCGGCTCGCAAGCTTCGCCAGCGCATCGTCGATCACGCTGAAGTCGAACTTGCGGTCGTCGGGAGCGTCGGCGGGCAGCGTGTTCGGGTCGGTGGGCTGCAACTGCCGCCACGAAACGCGCAAGCTGGCGTCGTACGACGCCGGCCACGCCGGATACCGCTGCTGCGCGGAATTCCCTTGCGGGAAAAGCGGCATCATCAGGTCTTCGTACTGCCCGCGCAGCGGATTCGGCACCTCCTGCACGCCGAGCGGGATGGCGGGACTGATCACGGCGGACAACGGGTTGGGGTCGCTGTGGCCACCGCATCCGCTCAGCACCAGCGCCGAGCACGCGACGATCACCGCCGCACACTTCCTCAATTTTCGGACCATCGGTGCGATGCTAGATGGCGCTCGTCGGCAACGCCTTGAGGTCGGCCAAAAACGGCATCGGCAACCACCGCGCGGCCAGCAGCGCTTCCATCTCGTCGCCTGGGACGGGGCGCGACAACAAAAAGCCCTGCGCCCGGCGGCAGCCGTGCTGCATCAAAATCGTTGCCGCGGCCGCTGTTTCAACTCCCTCGGCCACCACGTCCAGGCCGAACGCCTCGGCCAGGCCGATGATGGCGCGAACGATCGCCAGATCGCCGGCGTTGTTGCCCAGGTCGCGCACGAATCCGGTGTCGATCTTGAGCATGTCGACCGGCAGGGATTTCAGGTGCGACAACACCGCATAACCGGTGCCGAAGTCGTCGATGGCCAGCTGGACCCCGACTTCCTTGAGCTCCGCCAAAGTTTTTCGGGTTGTATCGATGTCGTGGACCACGGCGCGCTCGGTGATCTCCAGGCACACCGAACCGGCCGCGATGCCGAACTCGTCGATGATGCCGGCGACGTCGCGCACGAACCCGCGGGTGATCAGTTGGACGGGCGACACGTTGATGCGCATGACGGCTTCCCGGCCGACGCCGTTGGCCTGCCAGCGACTGAACTCGGCGCATGCGCTGCGCAGCACCCAGCGGCCCAACTCCATCGCCAGGTTGGTCGATTCGGCGATCCCGATGAACGAATCCGGCAGCAGCAGCCCCCAGATCGGGTGCCGCCAGCGCACCAGCGCCTCGGCGCCGACGATGGCGCCCGTCGACAGGTCGACCTCCGGCAGGTAGTGCAGCAGCAGCGCCTCGCTGCCGATGTCGCCCTGCAGATGCAGCTCGATGTCGTTGCGGAATGCGCGCTTGAGGGACATGTCGTCGGTGGACACCGCAATCTGGTTGCCGCCACCGCGTTTCGCCGTCAGCACCGCCTCGTCGGCCCGGCGGAGCAGGTCGGTGCAGTTGTCCCGCCCCGGGACGCCCACCGCCAGCCCGATGCTGACCGTCCGGCTGATCACGTGGCCGCCGATGGCCAGGCGCTCGCACAGCATCGTCGAGAGGCGACGGGCGAACGACTCCGCGGCTTCCGGCGCCAGCGGCTCGTCGGGCACGACGACGAACTCGTCCCCGCCCAACCGGGCGATCGTGCTGTTGGGAGCGCAGATCCGGATGCGTTGCGCGAAGACCCGGATGAACCAGTCACCGGCGGTGTGGCCGAGGTAGTCGTTGATCGGCTTGAGCCGGTCGAGGTCGAGGTACAGCACCGCGACCGGCCCTGGGCGCCCCGCCAACAACCGTTCGGTCAGGTGGGCGACCAGGGCACGACGGTTGTACAGGCCGGTCAGATCGTCGTGCTCGGCGAGGTAGCGGAGCTTCTCTTCCGCCGCGATGCGCGCTTGCACCTGCGCGAACAGCGCGGCGACGGCCTCGAGCGTATTGATCTCGTCTTGCTCCCACTTGCGGGCGCCGAACTTGACGAAGCCGAGCAAGCCGGTCGTCGTCTCGCCCGAGACCAGGGGGGCGGCGGCGACCGAAGGCGAGGCAGCCACTTTGGCCCCGCCCGGCCCGCGCCGGAAATAGCGTTTCGACTGCGCCGGCCGGATCACCACCGGTTTGCGGCCGTGCCCGCATTGCGCGAGGACCGACTCCGCGATGTCCAGCTGGGCGAAGTCCGTGGGATCCGGATCCGCGGCGACCGTTCGGGGTGGCCACTCGGCAACCAGCGCCGAGGCCCGGGTCTGCGGGTCGAGGTGTCGCAAGAAGCTGGCGTCCACGTCGAACTGCTCGACGAGTTGTGCGAGCACCTTCTGGCTCACCAGGGTGGCGGTCGCTGCCGTGGCTTCCATCAGCTGCGTGGCAACGGAGGTGACGACCAGGTCCAGGCTGCGCGGCACGGTCTCCTCCGATACGGGCATACGTTCACCCGGGCGGCCACCGCGTTTGACGGTTGCCCGATCGGGGGGACGGTCTCAATGACGAATCCCGTCGAATGCGCGCCCGTACGCATCGAGGGCAGGTCACGATCGGTTTCAGTCAGCAAAAACGTATCACGCAGTAGCCGCTTCATCCGGGCTAACGAGCAACTTGCGCGGGCGCTGGTCTACGGCGAGACGGGCGCATCATTGACCGTTGGCGGAGGCGTCGCTCGCGATGTCCAGCGTGGCGATCGGATACAGGCCGGAACCGTCGCGGCCGTCGCGGGCCAGCGCCATCGGCGCGTAGTTCACCACGTGGGAGGCGCCCGGCTTGTGTTGCTGCCATTCCACGGACGCGCGCAGCGTGTAGTGCCCGGGCGCCAGCCCCGTCACGTCGACGCGCACCGACTCCGTCGACGACTCCGGAACCGCCTCCTCGCGTGACTGGCTGGAGTCGTCGTGCGACAGCGTCTTGAGATTGACCGTCGCCGGAATGGTGCGGACCACCGCTCCCGAGAAATCGACCAGCTTGTAACCGGGTGCCCATCGCTCGGTGGCCGCCGCCGAACCGTAGTTGGTCCAGATGACCGAGATGGAAGCCACCTTGCCCTGGATGGACTGCGAGCCCGGCTTGGCCTCCACCGAATACCGGTAACCGGCGGACGTGTTCGCCTTGGCCCAGAGCAGATAGAGCTTGGAGTCCATCGCCGAGGTCGCATCCCGGTCGGGGAAGTCGGCGCTCGCCGTCATCGAGACGTGATACCTGACGACGTCGTGCAGGGCCTTCTCGTAGTACGACCGGGGGTCGGTCCCGTTCGGCAACCGGCACCACTGGCTGATCACCAGCGCCGAGGTGAGCCGCTGCTTGATCGTGTTGACAGCGGCGTCGTCGAACCGGACGTAGTGGGAGTCGCTGGACTCGGCCCATTCCGGCAGGGGTGACTGCACCCCAAGACAATCCGCGCGGACGCCGACCGGTGCGGACAGCTTTTTCGTCACGTCGTCGGCGAACAACTCGCGGACGATCTCCGGATTCTCGGCGGCGACCACCAGCTGGGTGTGAGGGAACGCGCCGACGTTCGCCGCGACCAGTTGCCCGATGGACGCCTTGGTGATGCTTTGATCACGGAACTGGCTGTAATAGCCCAACTTCGGCACGCTGTCGTCCGGCGCGGGGCCGGGGGCGCCGAGCGCATCACGCACGTACGCGAGGCTGGCCTTGCCGAAATCACCGTAGCCGGAGAACTCGAACACGCTGAGGCGCTCGTCGCCGTCGTAGCGCCGCCCGAGCGCGGCGAGCAACTGCCCGAAACCGTTCAGGTAGCCGGGATCATTCCAATTCGGGACCACCTGCGCCACACCGGGTCCGGCACCGTTAGGCGCCGCGGGATAGCTGGTGGCCGCGGAGCGGATCCAGTCCGGAATCGCGATGTTGGTGTTGTCGGGATAGAAATCGTTGCAACAGGACTTGTAGGCGTATACGCCCAGGGTCAGCCGCATGTTTCGGCTGCCGAGCTTTGTGAGCGCGTCGTCGATCACGCTGAAGTCGAACTTGCGGTCGTCGGGAGCGTCGGGGGGCAGCGTGCGCGGGTCGACGGGCTGCAGCTGCCGCCACGAAACCCGCAAGCTGGCGTCGTCCGACGCGGGCCAGGCAGCGTATCGCTGCTGCGCGGGATTGCCTTGCGGGAAAAGCGGATTCAAGCCTTCTTCGTACTGGCCGCGCAGCGGGTTGGGGATCTCCTGAGCGGTAGGCGGAATGGCCGGACTGACCATCGCGGACAGTGGGCCGGGATCGCTCTTGCCACCGCATCCGCTCAGCACCATAGCCGCGCACACGGCAGCGGCCAGCGCGCTATTCCTCGTCTTCACGGTTGCTTCTCCCAACACACACCGATGCCCACTGAAGTGGCCCCATACTGCCTGGGTTATCCGGTACGTGTATCCGACGCGGGGCAGGTCACGAATTGGCGTAGCGCAGCCTAACACGCACGTCGCCGCCGTCCCCGGCCCCCGAGGTGGCTCTCGTGAGGCGCGTCACAATGTGGGGCGGGCCTGTCACGCTCGGCCGGCCCGCGGTGTCTCGAGGGCATCAGGCCCATCAGAACAGGAGACAGCAATGAGCGAGGTAGCCGCCCGGAAAATTCACGTCGTCGTGGTCGGAGGCGGATACGCCGGAACAGTGGCCGCGAACCATCTACGGCAGCGTCCGGACATCGACATCACCCTGGTGAACTCCCGGCCCGTCTTCGTGGAGCGGATCCGCCTGCATCAGTTGGTCGCCGACACCGGCGCCGCGACCGCCGACTACTCCACGCTGTTGGGCGACGGCATCCGATTGGTCGTCGACACCGTCGACCGCATCGATGCCACCGCGCGTCGCGTCCTGCTGTCCTCGGGCGCCGAGCTCGACTACGACTACCTGATCTACGCGGTCGGCAGCACCGGTGCGACACCGGTGGCGGTGCCCGGATTCGCGGACTTCGCGTACGCGGTCGCCGACTTGGAAAGTGCGCAGCGTTTGCGCTACGCGCTCGTCGACCTGCCGCTGGCCGCGCCCGTCACCGTCGTCGGCGGCGGCCTGACCGGCATCGAAACCGCCGCCGAGCTGGCCGAACAGGGCCGCCAGGTGACCCTGGTGTGCGGCGGCGCGCTCGGCCCGTCGCTGAGCAAGCGGGGCAGGCGCTCGGTCGCCAAGCGCCTGCGCGGCTTCGGCGTCAACGTGCTGGAATCCGCGATGGTGACCGAGGTGCGCTGGGACGCGGTGGTGCTCGCCGACGGCGCCGTGCTGCCGAGCGCGGCGACCGTCTGGACGGCCGGATTCGCCGTGCCGGACCTGGCCGCGCGCAGCGGCCTGAGCACGGACGCGGCGGGCCGCCTAATCACCGACGAGACGCTGACCAGCGTCGACAATCCCTACGTCGTCGCGGCGGGAGACGCCGCCGCGCCGTCGGGGCAGCCCCTGCGGATGAGCTGCCAGGCCGCCGGGCCGTTGGGCGCGCAAGCCGCCAACACCGTGCTCAGCCGCATCGCCGGAACAGCCCCGGCCCCGCTCAGCCAGGCGTTCGTCGGTCAGTGCATCAGCCTCGGCCGCACCTACGGCACGGTGCAGCTGTCGCGCACCGACGACACCCCGGTGAACATGGCGCTGGGCGGCAGGACGGGTGCCTCCATCAAAGAAGCCATCTGCAAGGGCACGCTGTGGGCCATCCGGCGCGAGGCCGCCAAGCCCGGCTCCTACCTCTGGCTCAAGGGTGGCAAGAGGCCCGCGCAGGCACCGGCCGAGATCGCTCTGCGATGACGCGCCCGCCCGCCGGCAGTGAGCACGCGGAACGGTTCACCGTGCTGCGGCCGCTGCTGTTCACCATCGCCTACGAGATGCTGGGCTCGGCG
Organism: Mycobacterium sp. E1386; assembly: GCF_001672745.1. Taxonomy (NCBI): domain Bacteria; kingdom Bacillati; phylum Actinomycetota; class Actinomycetes; order Mycobacteriales; family Mycobacteriaceae; genus Mycobacterium; species Mycobacterium sp. E1386. Next base: position 1,515 of record NZ_LZKH01000038.1, on the reverse strand, counting down.
ACCGAAGCCGACGACGTGCTGCAGGACAGCTACCTGCGGTGGGCGGCGGTCGACCTGTCGACCGTGCGCGACACCAAGTCGTATCTCGCCCAGCTGGTGACCCGCCAGGCGCTCAACGCGCTGCGCACCGATGCGCGTCGTCGCGAGGACTACGTGGGGCCGTGGCTGCCCGAGCCGCTGCTGCTCGACGACCAAGATCCCTCCACCGATGTCGTTCTGGCGGAATCGATTTCGATGGCGATGCTGGTCCTGTTGGAGACGCTGAGCCCCGACGAGCGCGCGGTGTTCGTGTTGCGCGAGGTGTTCGGCTTCGACTACGGCGAGATCGCCGAGGCGGTGGGCAAGCCCGCGCCGACGGTCCGGCAGGTGGCACATCGGGCGCGTGAGCACGTGCGGGCGCGACGGAAGAGGTTCGACGCGGCCGACCCGCAACGCAACGCGCAGATCACCGCCCAGTTCCTCGCGACGGCCGCCAGCGGCGATGTGGAGACGCTCATCACGATGCTCGCCCCCGACGCCACCTGGACCGCGGACAGCGGCGGCAAGGTGTCCGCGGCGCGCCGGCCGGTGGTGGGGGCCGACCGGGTGGCCCGGGCCATCATCGGCCTGATCCGCAAGGCCACGGAGTTCGCCGCATTCCGCGTCGACATGGTGACGTGCAACAGCGCCCCGGCCGTCCTGCTCTACCTGGGCGATCACCTCGAAGGGGTGATCACGCTGGAGATCGCCGACGACAAAATCACCAACTTCTACGTCACGCGCAACCCGGACAAGCTGGTGGCCCTGGCGACCGCCCGTGACGTCAGCCGCGGCTAGGTGACCGCCCTTCTGTCAAGCTAGGGCGGTGCGTATCGACCGGCTCGGCGACCTCGGCGCCGCACCCGAGGTGTTACGCGCCGTGGGCGACGCCACGGCGCGCCTCGGTCTGCCGCCGCCGGCAGCGCTGACCGGCGACTGGTTCGGCGCGCTGGCGGTGATCGCCCCGAGCGTGTCGGTGCAGCCGGTCGATCCCGACGCGGCCTTCGCGGTCCAGCTGAGCTCGCAGACCGTCGACGCGCAGGCGGTGGGGGGCGGCTGGATCGGCTACCTCTCCTATCCCGATCCCGGCGCCGAGGGCGGGCCGAACCGGATACCCGAGGCCGCGGGCGGTTGGACCGACTGCGTCCTGCGCCGCGACCGGGACGGCCAGTGGTGGTACGAAAGCCTGTCCGGCGCGCCGATGCCGGACTGGCTGGCCGCCGCGCTGGCGACGCCGCCGCCGGAGCGCGATTGCCGCATCGACTGGGGGCCCGCCGACCGGGCGGCCCACCGAGATGGGGTGCTGAACTGCCTCGAGGCCATCCGCGCCGGCGAGGTCTACCAGGCCTGCGTGTGCACGCACTTCACCGGGACGGTCACCGGCGCCCCGCTGGACTTCTTCGCCGACGGCATCGCCCGCACCTCCCCGGCGCGGGCCGCGTATCTGGCCGGGGCGTGGGGCGCGGTGGCGTCGCTGTCCCCGGAGTTATTCCTGCG